>JBKHFD010000036.1:0-17284 GCA_046540355.1 Desulfobacterales bacterium | reverse complement strand
GAGCCATCTGTCGATCTCCCTGCAAAGCAGGTCATAAAACGCCTCAGAGCCTCCAAGGCCCCGGCGGCCGAAATAGTAGTTCGCCTCCAGAAGCAGCGGGGTCTGCCTCTTCTTTCCCGCCGGAAATATAAGATCAAACCCGGCAAGATTTATTCCCGTCTTTTCGCACAGCAGTTTCACCTGTTCTTCTCCCGCCTTCTGCAGCTCCGGAAAGGATTTATGATCTATTTCAGCTCCCCTGGCAGCGGAAATATGGAATCTTTCAGGCTCGGGCTGCATGCGCCAGTATGTAACAAGGGTTGTCCCAACTATCACCACCCTGAGGCACCAGCCTTCGGTTTCCACGTACCGCTGTATCAGAAACCCGTACTGACCGGATTTTTCCCAGCGGGCCGTCTGCTCCAGCAAATGCTGCATCTGTTTTCTGTTTTCTGCAAGCCATACCCCGGAACCCTCGCCCGGACCATTATATTTGAATACAAGCGGAAAATCAAAATCACCGGGCTTTTCTTTTGCCGAATGTCTCGCGCAATAATCTTTAAGGCTGTCAAACACGGCGGTTCTCGGATGCGGGGCGTTGAAGTGTCTAAACATTCTGATCTGACCTGTTTTATCGGGCCAGGCAAATCTTGCCGTATAATCCGGAAACACCCTCCGGCAGAGGCTGCGGGCTGCTTCAAAAAGAGAGCGCCTGCATCCCTGGGGCAGTATGACCGCCCGGGCGGTACTTATAAGCTCCAGGTCTTTTTCATCAGGGTCCCGGCCCGCGCACAGCCTGTTTATGTCTGCAACATAGCAGGGATGAAATGAAAGAATCATCAGTATCCGAGCTTACGGATCGCCTTGTGGTTTTTGCTCCAGTTCTTTTCCACCCGGACGAAAAGCTTTAAAAATACCCGGGCTCCCAGAAGACTTTGGATATCGCTGCGGGCTTCGGTGCCTATTTCCTTTAACATCCTGCCCTGGCGTCCGATTAGTATGCCTTTCTGGGAATTGCGCTCCACGTGTACTGCTGCATGAATGCTGATTCTGGCGCGTTCCGGGTCCTCCGAGAATTCTTCTATGGTAACCGCCGTGGAATAGGGGATTTCCTGCCCGGTGTTTTCAAATACCTTTTCCCTTATCATTTCAGCCACTATGAAGCGCTCCGGCCGGTCCGTGAGGGCATCTTCAGGATAATAGGGCGGCCCTTCGGGCAGAAGCTTTGCCATGGCCTCCATCAGCTCCGGCACCTGGGTGCCTTCTTTTGCTGATACGGGAATGATTTGGGCAAATTCAAAAGCTTTTGACCACTTATCTATCTGTTCAAGAAGTTTCGGCTTCTCCACAAGATCGATCTTGTTTAGCGCAAGGATTGCGGCAATACCGTCCCTGGCCTGAAGTTTTTCGACTATCAGGGATTCGGAAGCCGAATCGGGTTTGGATGAATCCGCTATCACCAGAACAAGATCGGCTTCATCTATTGCAGACATTGCCACATCAACTATTTTTTGATTAAAGATGCGATCGCTTCTGTGAATTCCGGGAGTATCGAGGAAAACTATCTGAAAATTCTCACCGTGGGCTATCCCGGCTATCCGGTTTCTTGTGGTCTGGGGTTTTGCAGAGGTAATGGATATTTTTTCCCCGACCAGCCGGTTTAAAAGGGTTGACTTGCCCACGTTTGGCGCCCCGGCTATGGCGGCAAATCCGGATTTAAAAGGTTGTTCCTTATTTTCCCGCTCTTTGCTCATTTCTATTCTAAACCCCCCCGGGTTCAAGCAGTCTGCTGATCATTTCCCACAGGGAATCTGCCCCCTGCTGTGATTTTGCCGAAAAACACAGTGTTTCGCCGGCTTCCAGGTCCAGCGCCTCCCGTATGCGCTTTGTCTGTCCAATCTGTTTGTTTTTCGATAACTTGTCCGCCTTGGTAAGCACGATGATTGCCGGAATCCCGAAATGACCCAGAAAATCGAGAAGCTCGTCCTCCTCTTGCCCCGGCGTTCTTCTTATATCCTGGAGCAGAACCACGCCTCTCAGGGTGGATCGGGTCTGCAGGTAGGTTTCGACCATCTCCCCCCATTTTTTTCTTTCAGAGGCCGGAACCCTTGCGTAGCCGTAACCCGGAAGGTCCACAAAGCAAAATTCGTTGTTTATGATGAAAAAGTTGATCAAACGGGTCTTGCCCGGGGTTTGGCCTGTTTTAACCAAATGCCTGCGGTTGACCAGCGTGTTGATAAGGCTTGATTTTCCGACATTGGACCTGCCGGCAAAGGCTATTTCCGGCAGGAGGGCCGGGGGGTATTGCCCCGGCGCGGCCGCGCTTTTGTCAAATGTGGCTGAAATTATCTTCACAACAGCAGTTTTTAACGGTTCCTATATTAATTTGTTTAACGGGTATTCAATAATACCTTCTGCCCCGTTTTCCATTAATACCGGTATAAGATCACGCACGGTATCAGAACTTACCACCGTCTCCACTGAATACCACTCGCTCTGGTAAAGCTTTGCAATTGTGGGGGCGTTAAGGCTCGGCAGCATTGAGACGATCCTGTCAAGTCCCGATTCCGGAACGTTCATTTTAAGGCCCACCATTTTTTCCGCAACCAGTGCACCTTTTAAAAGAAGGGAGAGCTGCTCGATTTTTTTTCTTTTTTCAGGGTTTTTCCAGGCCCTGTGATTGGCTATAAGCTGGGTATTTGTCTGCATCATTTCGTGGATTACCCGCAGTCCGTGAGCCCTGATGGTGCTTTCTGTCTCGGTTATTTCAACTATGGCATCTGCCAGCCCTGATACCACTTTTGCCTCTGTGGCGCCCCAGGAATAGTCTATGCTGACATCAATGCCCTTTTGCTGAAAATATCGCCGGGTATAATTGAGAAGTTCAGTGGCGATCTTTTTGCCTGAAAGATCCTCTATCTTTTGAACCGGTGAATCGCTTGCAACCGCAACTACCCAGCGCGCGGGTCTGGCACTTGCCTTGGAATATACAAGATCCGTTACCACGTGTACGTCGGATTCGTTCTCCGCGATCCAGTCCTTTCCCGTAAGCCCGGTATCCAGGGTGCCGGATTCAACGTATACCGACATTTCCTGGGCCCGGCAGAGGGTGCATTCGATTGATTTATCGTTTATATCCGGGAAATAGCTTCTGCCGTTTACATTGATTTTCCAGCCCGAGCGCCTGAAAAGCTCTATTGTGGAGTTTTGAAGACTTCCTTTCGGTATTCCGAGCTTAAGCGTTTCAGTCATTTTTTATATACCTCTTCGGGATCAAAAATTTTTTGTTCCGTGATGACCGCACTGCCGTCCTCCACTTTTCTGTAAAAGCAGGATTTGTATCCTTTATGGCAGGCGGCACCGCCCACCTGGTCCACCTTGAGCAAAATGGTGTCATTGTCGCAGTCAAAGCGTACCTCCTTTACTTTCTGGACGTGGCCGGAACTCTCGCCCTTTACCCACAGTTTGTCCCTGGAGCGGCTGTAGTATGTCGCCTTTTCCGTATTCAGGGTGTTTTCCCAGGCCGCCCGGTTCATGTAGGCAAGCATGAGGACTTCTTTTGTTTCATAATCCTGAACTATGGCCGGAAGCAGCCCTCCGCCTTTTTCAAAATCAAGTTCAATCATTTTTCCCGCCTGTTTTCAAATATTTAATTAAACAACCAGAACAGTCTCTAAATCATAAAAAATGTATAAAAACATAAAATTATAAATAATAATACCATAAGCGTCAATAAATTTTCTTTTTCTTTTTAGCAGCAGGGGCATTTTGTTTTTGAAAAATTTTGCCGGATGGTTATCTTGACATGAAAGACAGGAATGTAGTAAAGGATACCGCTATGGCCTGTTACGTTGACAAAGTGCATTTTCCGCATTTTCGCATGTAAATTTTTTTTGCGGAAAACAGAGAACTCAAAATGAATCAGGAAGGATGAAAAATGGCTGAAGGATTCAAGGAAATCAGCGACAACACTTTTGATGAGGAAGTTTTAAAAGCCGATACGCCCGTACTGGTGGATTTCTGGGCTCCATGGTGCGGCCCGTGCAAGGCCATCGCGCCGTTGCTCGAAGAAATCGGCAAAGAGTACGGAGACAGGCTCAAAATTGTAAAGTGCAACGTGGATGACAATCCCGCCACTCCCAGCAATTACGGCATCCGGGCAATCCCCACCCTGATCCTTTTCAAGGACGGCCAGAAAATAGAGCAGATAGTGGGAATGGTTCAGAAGGCCAAAATCGAGGATGCGATCAATAAGAGCCTGTAGCGGGGAGATATGAAAAAAGAACAATATGATTTGGTTATCATCGGGGCGGGTCCGGCCGGCCTCAGCGCGGCAATTTATGCCGCCCGCGCCAGGCTTTCCGTCCTTGTGCTTGAAAAGGCAGCTCCCGGCGGACAGATTCTTATAACCGACTGGATTG
Source organism: Desulfobacterales bacterium (assembly GCA_046540355.1). Lineage (GTDB taxonomy): Bacteria > Desulfobacterota > Desulfobacteria > Desulfobacterales > Desulfosalsimonadaceae > Desulfosalsimonas. Next base: position 12,884 of record JBKHFD010000036.1, on the reverse strand, counting down.
AAAATTATCCTGGGTTCCCCGAAGGCCTCAGCGGAGCCGACCTTGTGATGAAGATAAGCGAGCAGGCTCAGCGCTTTGGTGCGGAAATCGTCACCGAGGAGGTCCTGGGGACAGACTTTTCCGGTCCTGTTAAAAAACTTCGCCTTTCGGGGGGGGATGTGGAAGCCGGGGCCGTGATTATCGCAACCGGCGCCTCACCCAGAAAACTCGGCATACCCGGGGAGGATCGATATTACGGGCAGGGGGTCTCAACTTGCGCCACCTGTGACGCCCCGTTTTTTAAGGATGCGATAGTTGCGGCAGTGGGCGGCGGCGATACCGCGGTTCAGGAAAGCCTGTTTCTTTCCAAGTTCGCCGGCAAGGTCTATCTGATGCATCGCCGAGAAGAACTGCGGGCTACCCGCATCCTTCAGGAGCGTGTATTTGAAAATGAAAAAGTTGAAATTCTGTGGAACTCTGTTCCATTGGAAATCAAGGGGGGAGATGCAGGGGTTGAAAGTGTGAGGCTTAAAAACGTAAAGTCCGGCGAGCAATCGGATCTGCCGGTCTCGGGTTGTTTTATATGGGTCGGGATCACGCCGAATACCGCATTTCTCGAAGGCGCGCTCAGTCTTGACGAAAACGGATTCATCGTGGCCGATCAGCAAATGCAGACCTCGGTGCCCGGCGTATATGCGGCCGGAGATGTGCGCAGCACTCCCCTGCGCCAGGTGGTCACAGCCGTGGGAGATGGAGCTGTTGCGGCAACAGAGGCGGAGCACTATATAGAGGCAGGCTACTGAAAATTTAACCCCGGAAAACAGCCCGATTTTCAAAAACCGGAACAGGACGTTCTCACTATGATAAGAAAAAGCTTGGCAGCGGTGTTGTGTGCTGCACTGTTTATCGGTGCAGCCGGGTGCGCGGGATGGCTCGGAAAAAAAGAGGAAAAACCAGCCTCTGAGCTTGCAGAGGAAGGCGAAACCTATTTTGAGAATGAGAAATATTTAAAGGCCATAGAAGTCTATGAAAACTTAAGGGACTGGTATCCCTACAGTGAGTATACCAAAACGGCGGAATTAAGGATTGCCGATGCCCATTATCACAAGGGAAATTACGAACAGGCCCTTGCCGAATATGAATACTACGAACGTATGCATCCCGGTGATGAAAAGATCCCTTACGTGATTTATCAGACCGGGATGTGTCATTATGAGAGGATAAAAAGCATAGACCGCACACAGGTGCCTACCCAAAAGGCACTTGATGCATTCAGGCGCCTCCGGTCCCGGTTTCCTGAAAGCCAATATTCCGAAAAAGCCGAACCAAAGATAAAGGAATGCAGAGAACAGCTTGCAGGCCATGAGTTTTACGTAGGCCGTTTTTATTTTAAATCCGGATACTATAAAGCCGCTTTAAGCAGGTTTGAAAATGTGACCGGGGATTATTCAGATGTTGAAAAGTACAGGCAGGAAGCAGAAGAATACATAGAACTCAGCAAAGAAAATCTTGCCGAGATGGATGATGGCAAGGACGAGGATGAGCTCAGGCGCCCCAAGGAACCGGGGGGGGCATCTCAAACAATGCCGGAAATACCCGAGTAAAAAAAGCCCTTTACAAATCAAAAAAAACAGGGCATATTTACAAGTTACTTTTTTACCAGATTTTGCCCGAAAGGAGATGTAAGATATGTCCAGGATTTGTGATATATGCGGGAAAAGACCCATGGTGGGGCATAATGTAAGCCATGCACATAATGTTACAAAGCGGCGATTCAGCCCGAATCTGCAGAGGGTCAGAGCCATGCATGGAGGCGGCGTAAAGAAAATGACGGTGTGCACCAGCTGCATAAGAAGCGGCTTTGTGGAAAAGGCGCCATAAGAGAGGGGGTTTTTGTTAAACCCTTTTTACATCCTGCAATTTTGATATTTTTTTCAGCCTGGCTGTTACGGTGTCCAGGTGGGACAAGTCTTTTACAAGGACGGTAAACTCTCCGTATATATATCTATTCTCCCGGCTCTCCAGGCGGACGTCATGAATATTGGCGCCCGCCTTGCTTATTTCAGTGGAGATTTCGGCAAGCAGTCCAATGCGGTCATAGCCGGTTATTTTCAGGGAAACCGGAAAAAAGCTGTTTTCTTTTGATTTCCATTCCACCTCTATCTGCCTGTCAGGGTTTAATTTCAAGGCATTCACGCAATTGCTTCTGTGAACCGTAACACCCTGGCCCTGGGTTATATACCCGGTTATCGGATCGCCCGGAACAGGCTGGCAGCACTTTGCAAAGCGGATCAGTATATCATCCATGCCGTGAACCGCCACGCCGCTGTCGCTTTTTTCACGGCGCTTATGCTCCCTTGGCCGCATCAGCCTGTCAATTAACTTTGGTTCCTTCTTCTCCGTGCTCCTGGGAGAGATCTTGTGTATGATCTGCAGAGGCGTTATCTTGCCTATGCCGACACTGGCTATCAGGTCTTCAACAGTCTTGAAGTTAAACTCCTCGGCCACTTTCTCCATTTCCGGGGTGTTGACCAGGGAGGAAAAGTTTAGTTTATGCTTTCGGAATGCCTTTTCGCACAGTTCCCGGCCCAGGCTGAGGCTGCGCTCCTTTTCCTGCCTGCGTATCCAGTGGCGGATCTTTGATTTGGCTTTTACGGTTTTGACGAAGTTGAGCCAGTCCTTGCTGGGCTCATGTCCCTTGGCGGTAAGTATTTCGACAATGTCGCCTGTTTTGAGTTCATACTGGAGAGGCACCATCCTGCCGTTTACTTTTGCTCCAGTGCATTCGTTGCCCACCTCGGTATGGATCAGGTAGGCGAAGTCAACCGGGGTGGCTCCCTTGGGAAGGGATTTTACCTCTCCCCGGGGCGTGAAAACAAAGACTTCGTCCGGATACAGGTCGATTCGCACGTTTTCGAGAAATTCCTCGGGATTTCCGAAATTTTTCTGGTTTTCCACCAGGTTGTGAATCCATGCGAATGTATTTTCCGTATTTATCCCGAGGGTTTTGCCCTCCTTGTAGCTCCAGTGGGCGGCGATTCCGTATTTTGCAACATGATCCATGTCCCTGGTGCGGAGCTGGATTTCCATTCTCTCCCCATAAGGGCCTATCACAGTGGTGTGCAGGGACTGGTACATATTCGGCTTTGGAACCGCGATATAGTCTTTTATTTTTTTGGGAATGGGTTTCCATTTGGAATGGAGATGGCCCAGGGCAGCATAGCACTGGGCCACGGTTTCAACGATGATCCGGAATGCGATTATGTCGTATAACTCCTCGAATTCCAGGTTCTGGGCTATCATTTTCTGATATATGCTGTAGTACTGCTTGTATCTTCCCAGCACCTCGGCGGAAATGCCGGCATCGGACATTTTTTCTTCTATCAGAGTCTTTACCGTGGCAACATAGCGCTCCCGTTCCTCCCGGTTTGTTTCAAGAAGATTCTGGATACGCTGATATTCTTCAGGGTTGGCGTAATAGAAAGCCTTTTCCTCCAGTTCGTTTTTAAGCCAGTAGATACCGAGCCGGGATGCGATGGGGGCGTATATGTCGAGGGTTTCCTGTGCGATTGAACGCTGTTTTTCGGTGTTTTTATGATAATTAAGAGTCCTGATGTTATGGAGCCTGTCTGCGAGTTTGATTAAAATCACCCGGAGATCGTCTGCCATGGCCAGTATCATTTTCCGGGTATTTTCAGCCTGCCTCTGCTGATCAGTGCTGAAGGGGAGCACGCTTATCTTGGTAACCCCGGATACTATGTGGGCCACGTCCTTGCCGAAAATTTTATAGATTTCCTCGCTTGAGGAATGGGTATCCTCTACCACGTCATGGAGCAGTCCGGCCGCGATGCTGACCGGATCAAGCTTCATGTCGGCCAGGATATTTGCCACCTCCAGTGGATGTGACAGGTAAGGCTCCCCGGAGAGACGGACTTGTCCCGCATGCACCCTGGCGGAGTATATGTAGGCCCGGTCCACAATGTCCACATCAGCTTCCGGGTAATACTCCGTTAGCTTCTCTATTATGTCTGTGATTCTGATCATTTTGATTTTCCGGCCCCGGAGCCGGGGTCCTTAATAAGCTTTTGCAAATATTACGCGCCCGCTTTTTGCAGGAGCGCCGCATTCAATGCATGCGCCTTCCTCCTTTTGCCTGTCAAAAGGGATGCACCGGATGGTCACGTTTAAACGGTCCTTTACGGCCAGTTCGCACTCTGATTTGCCGCACCAGTTGGATCTTGCAAAACCTCCGTGTATTTCGGGACGCTCCTTGTTTTCCGGGGTAAAAAAGGCGTCGAATTCGTCCCTGTCGTCTATGTCCCGGGTGTTCTGGTTCTGGTAGTCAAGGGCTTTTTCATACAGGCTGTTTTGAATTTCATCGAGAAGTTCGCAGATGCTGTCTGCAAATTCCTCCCTGCCCATGGACACGCTCTCTTTTCTGTTCCTGTCGCGCCTGGCTACGTATACCGCCTCTTTTTCAATGTCTTTGGGTCCGATTTCAACACGCAGCGGAATCCCCTTTTTTATCCATTCCCAGTTTCTGGCGCCGCCTATGTTTCGATCATCGATTTCCACGCGAACAGGGGAGCCGTGATAGTTTTTGGAGCGGAGATTTTCAGCCAGATCCGTCGTATATTTCATGACGGCTTCCCTGTGATCGTCCTTTTTTATAATCGGCAGCAGCACTACATGGGCCGGGGCAACCCGCGGAGGAAGAACAAGGCCGTTATCGTCGCTATGGGTCATTATCAGTCCGCCAATAAGGCGGGTGGATACACCCCAGGATGTTGTCCAGCCGTATTCTTCGGTCTCCATGGCCGATTGGAACTTGATGCCCGAGGCTATGGCGAAATTCTGGCCCAAAAAATGCGAGGTCCCTGACTGCAAGGCACGCCGGTCCTGCATCATCGCCTCGATGCAGGTTGTGATCTCGGCTCCGGGAAATTTTTCAGCCTCGGTTTTTTCCCCCGTGATAACCGGGATGGCAAGGTATTGTTCCGCCATCTTTTTATATACATTAAGCATCATGTATGTACGGTCAATGGCTTCCTGTTTTGTGGCGTGCACGGTGTGGCCTTCCTGCCACAGAAATTCGCTGGTGCGCAAAAAGATACGCGTTCGCAGTTCCCAGCGCACAACATTTGCCCACTGGTTGATGAGCACGGGAAGATCCCTGTAGCTTCTTATCCACCTGGCAAATGCGTCCCCGATTATGGTCTCGGAAGTGGGGCGAACGATCAGGGGCTCATTTAGCTTGCCTGCGGGCACGAGATTGTCGTTTTCATCCTTTTCCAGTTTGTGGTGTGTTACAACCGCGCATTCCTTGGCAAACCCCTCCACGTGCCTGGCCTCTTTTTCCAGGAAATTTATGGGGATAAAAAGCGGAAAATAGGCGTTTTTCACACCTGTGGCCTTAAACATGTCATCTAAGGCCCTGGAAAGGTTTTCCCATATTGCATAGCCCCAGGGTTTGATCACCATGCAGCCGCGAACCGGGGAAAGCTCCGCCATGTCAGAGGCCCGGATTACCTGCTGGTACCATTCGGGATAGTTTTCCGCCCGGGTCGGGCGGATGGCGGTTTCATCATTCTTTGTCATCTAAATCCCTCTCTTCAATGAGTCTTAAAATTTGCAGTTTGGCGCATTCGGCTTGATGTTTGTAATCTGCAGTTTACAGCTATTATTTTCTGTCCCGGCTTATTTCGTCTACAGCCGAAAGAAGCTCCTCCACCAGGCGGTCCTGTGGGAACCTTTTTACCACGCGCCCCTTTTTAAACAAAACACCCGTGCCATCCCCTCCGGCGATGCCCACATCAGCCTCTTTCGCTTCGCCGGGTCCGTTTACCTCGCAGCCCATTATTGCAACCTTTATCGGGGCGCTGTTGGTTAACAGGGCCTTTTCCACGGAGTCGGCAATGGTGAAAAGATCGATTCTGCACCTGCCGCAGGTGGGGCATGAGATTATTTCAGGCCCTCTTCTTCTGATGCCGAGGGCTTTTAAAATTTCATAGCCCACCCTTACCTCCTCGACAGGATCACGGGTAAGAGATACCCTGAGGGTGTCGCCTATGCCTTCGAGCAGTATCGCTCCTATGCCTATGGAGGATTTGACTATTCCCGAATAAAGCCCTCCTGCTTCGGTAATACCTATGTGAAGCGGAATATCGGATTTCTCCGAGAAAAGTCTGTAGGCCCCGATGGTCCGGAGCACGTCCGAGGATTTTATGGAAACCTTGACTTCGTGAAAATCCATGTCAGCCAGCATCCCTGTCTGGCGCAGGGCGCTTTCAACCAGGGCTTCGGCATTCGGGCCGCCGTGTTTTTTTCTAAGGTCGCGGTCAAGGGAGCCGGCATTAACCCCTGTCCGGATTGAGGCACCGCAATCCGCCGCAGCCCTGACTACTGATTGCACACGGCTTTTGGATCCTATATTTCCGGGATTGATTCTCAGGCAGTCCGCCCCGGCTTCTGCGGAGGCTATCGCAAGCCTGTGGTCAAAGTGAATATCTGCGACCAGTGGTATTGATATTTGTTTTTTAATCAAGGCCAGGGCTTTTGCGGATTCCATGTCGGCTACGGCCGTCCTTATTATTTCGCATCCCGCCTGTTCCAGGCGTCGGATCTGGGACACGGTCGCGGCCACATCAGCGGTGGGCGTATTAGTCATGGATTGGACCGCAATTGGTGAGCCTCCGCCTATTTTTACGGAACCGACCCTGATCTGCCGGGTTTTTTTTCTTTCTATACAAAAGGGCATATTCTGTGACGGCTGCATGTGTTAGAGAATAAATGCGCGGGCAGCGCCGGGGCTGTCGCGCGGATACTTGCATACTGGAAAAACTAACAAAGGGGATCTTTTTGTTCAACCTAAATTGAGCGATTTTTAAGTTTGCCCCAGGTACCAGGAAGATTAGGTTCAAGGCAAATGTCGTTTTCTCCCGGGCATTGACAATTTTTCCCTTATCCTGGATAATCAAATATCAAATAATGAGCCAGGTAACTGATATACAGCAGAAACGGAGATTAGGCCATGGAAAATAATGACGCCAGAATAAGAAAACGCATGAAAGAGCGGGCGGAAGGCGGTGAACTGCCATGCGCCGTGGCCTTTGCTCTTGCCGAAGAACTCGGGGTCGCCCCGGCTGTTATCGGGGAATATGCCGACAGGATGGAAATACGCCTTATAAAGTGTCAGTTGGGACTTTTCGGCTACAAGCCGGAGAAAAAGATCGTATCGCCCCGGGAAACGGTTTCCGGGGAACTGCGGAAAGCCATAACTGATCGTTTGGAAGACAACCGTCTTCCCTGCAGGGAGGCTTTTGACCTGGCAGAAAGCTTTGGGGTCCGAAAGATGGAGATCAGCGGCGCCTGCGAAACCCTGGATATCAAGATCAAACCCTGTCAGCTCGGGGCTTTCTAGGCGATGTTCTGTCTTAAACCTAAACCGGGCGTTTCAGATTTTTAAAAGCAATTCATTTGAAAGGATAACATCCATTCAGGTTAAAAACGGATTGCTGCGTTTTTCCTGGCCGATTGTTGTGGCAGGGCCGTGTCCTGTATAGACCTTTGTGTTATCATCCATTACAAGCAGCTTTGTTTTTATGTTTGAGATAAGCGTGTTGTAATCACCGCCCGGCAGATCCGTTCTTCCGATTGAGCCTGCAAAAAGGGCGTCTCCGACAAAGACCATTTTGTCCGTGTGAAGCGAGACGCCCCCCGGGGAGTGTCCGGGCGTATGAAGCACCTTCAGGGTAATATCTCCGAAAGATATCTCGTCGCCCTCGTCAATGGTTCTGTCAGGCGGAGGGGAGTTTTCGGCGGGCAGTCCGAAGGATGCAGCCGTTCTTCCCAGTTCTGCAAGCATCGGCTCATCGGCCTTATGTATCAAAATCTCCGCACCGGAAGCCTTTTTGAGTGCGGCGTTTCCGCCCACGTGATCAAAATGCCCGTGAGTGTTGATTATGTATTTTAGCGTAAGGTTGTCTTCTGAAAGCTTCATGAGTATCCGGTCAGCATCATCTCCGGGATCGATTACCGCGGCCGATTTTGTTCGTTCGCATCCGAGAATGTAGCAGTTTGCCATTATGGGGCCCACGGCGAGCGTTTTTAAGATCAAAACCAACCTCCTTATTCGTCATTCGTCTCTTTTTTTCATGGCTTCTTCGGCAATTTCGACTATCGAGGCAACCTTGGGCTTCGGTTTTGCCGATGCCAGGCTCCGGTAGACATCTTCCGGGAGATTTTCCCTCAGATAGGAATCAACGTCAAATATTTCCCACCAGCAGTCCATGATTTTAAAACACGGCATGCTGTTGTCTCCGCTTATAAGGCAGTAGCGGAAAGGAATAATGCTGCCCAGCCTTGGACAGCGTATTTCCGGGTTGTCTTTTTTAGGATCAAGCATGTGCTATTATACATTTTTTAAATGTTCGGGTTTCGGATAATCCGCATACACTTTTTCCGAAGCCTCCAGGTCGGCCTGGGAGAGCTCTATGTCTTTTATGTTTCCTGCAAAATAAGCTTCATAGGCGCCCAGGTCAAGCAGGCCGTGGCCGCTCCAGTTAAACAGGATTACCTTTTCCCGGCCTTCCTCTTTTGCCTTTTTGGCCTCTTCCACCACCAGGGCCAGGGCATGAGAGGTCTCAGGGGCCGGAATGATTCCCTCTGTGCGCGCGGCAAGCACTCCTGCCGCATAAGTGGGGCCCTGGGTTACCGACCTCGCCTGCAGGATGCCTTCATCCACAAGCTGGCTTACAATGGGCGACATTCCGTGATAACGGAGTCCTCCGGAATGAACCGGCGGGGGTACGAATGTGTGGCCCAGGCTGTACATGGGCAGAAGAGGCGTATATTTTGCCGTATCCCCGTGGTCATAGACAAACGGGGCCTTGGTAAGGGTCGGGCATCCTGCCGGCTCCACAGGATAGATATCAATCTGTTTTCCGTGGATTTTGTCATATATAAACGGAAAGGCCAGCCCGGCAAAATTGCTTCCCCCGCCTGCGCAACCGATGACCACGTCCGGATAATCGCCGGCTTTTTCCATTTGTTTTTTAGCTTCCAGGCCTATTATGGTCTGGTGAAGCATTACGTGGTTTAACACGCTGCCCAGGGAATAACGGGTCGCACCGGATTTGTCTGCAACGGCTTCTTCAATGGCCTCGCTAATGGCAATGCCCAGTGTGCCCGGGGTGTCGGGGTTGAGCTCAAGCGCCTCCCGGCCGGCTTTGGTCTCGTGGCTTGGACTCGGCACGCAGTTGCCCTTCCATGAAGCCATCATGGTTTTGCGATACGGCTTCTGGTCAAAGCTGATGCGCACCATAAAAACCTTGCATTCAATACCGTACTGGCAGCACGCAAAGGAAAGGGCGCTGCCCCACTGACCGGCGCCGGTTTCTGTTGTTATTTTTTTGATCCCGAAGGCCTTGTTGTAATAGGCCTGAGGTACTGCCGTGTTGGGTTTGTGGCTTCCGGGCGGGCTTACGGATTCATTTTTGAAATAGATCCTGGCAGGCGTGTCAAGGGCTTTTTCCAGTCCGTAGGCGCGCACCAGGGGGGTGGGGTGCCATATGGACAAGACATCTAACACCTCATCCGGGATGTCTATCCACCGCTCGGTACTTACCTCCTGCTCGATAAGGTTCATCGGGAATACCGGAGCGAGCTGATCCGGGGTCACTGGTTTGCCGTCAGGGCCCAGCGGAGGGTTTGTCTTTATGTCCGCCAGTATGTTGTACCATTGACCGGGAATTTCATCAGGTCTTAAAAATATCTGTCTTTGTCGCATCAAGAGCTCCTTTTATGTCGCTCAATTTAGGTGTGTTAATCGTACAAAACAGCCTTATCCTGAAAATATTTATTCTTCTCCTGCCATGTCTTCTGCTTCAGTCTCCCGGATACCGGATTTCTTCCGGATGCTGTCGAGGATTCCGTTTATAAACGCCCCTGACTTTTCTGTGCCGTATTTTTTGCCGATGTCAATTCCTTCATTAATGGCCACCTTTGCGGGTATGTCGTCGCAGAACAGCATTTCATAAACAGAGATCCGTATTATATTTCGGTCCACGTAATCCATGCGCGCAAGCTTCCAGTTGCTGGAGGATTCTGCCAGCCTTGCATCAATTTCGTTCTTATTTTCAACCACTCCCCGTACCAGTTCCAGACCGAACGGACGGACTTTTTCCGACGGCTCCAAAACGGTACACAACTCCCGGAGAAGTTCCTCTGAGCAGTCATTGAGCACATCCATGCAGAAGAGAACCTGCAGGGCCATTTCTCTTGATTTTCTGCGGATACTCATTGAATCAAAAGGAAATTCCTTAATTGATCATGTCAAAGAGATTCGCCATTTCAACTGCGGCAACCGCAGCATCCCGGCCCTTGTTTCCGGCTTTTGTTCCTGCACGCTCAATGGCCTGTTCAATCGTGTCGGCCGTGATCACGCCGAAAATTACGGGAATCCCCGAATCCATACCCGCGGCCGCTATACCCTTGGAGACTTCAGCGCTTACATAGTCGAAGTGAGGAGTTGAGCCCCTGATAATAGCACCAAGGCATATCACGGCATGGTGTTTTTCCTGTTGTGCAAGCTTTTTGGCCACCAGCGGTATTTCAAACGATCCCGGCACCCTTATCACTTCTATATCGCCGTCTGCAGCTCCGCTTCTCAGCAGGGCGTCTGTTGCGCCGGAAAGCAGTTTTTCCGAGATAAAATCGTTAAACCGGCTCACTATAATTGCAAACCGTTTTCCTTCCGCGATCAGGTTGGCTTCGATTGTTCTAGGCATGGGCCTTTTTCCCCTGGTTTTTGGTTTTGTCTTTGGGGTCGATGCTTAAATAGTGCCCCATCTTAAGCTGTTTGCATTCCAGGTAACATTGGTTGTATTCGTTGGGCTCGGTTTGTATGGGTATCTGCTCCACAACGCTTAAACCGTAGCCTTCCAGTCCAACAATTTTCTTGGGATTATTGGTAATCAGGCGCATTTTGCGTACGCCGAGGTCGGCGAGTACCTGGGCGCCTATGCCGTAGTCCCGAAGGTCGGCTTTAAATCCGAGCTTTTCATTGGCTTCCACGGTGTCATAGCCTTCGTCCTGGAGTACGTATGCCTTAAGCTTGTTTACAAGCCCGATTCCCCGGCCTTCCTGACGAACATAGAGCAGAACCCCGCTGCCTTCCTTTTCCATCATCTTCATGGAATTATGAAGCTGCTCGCCGCAGTCGCATCTCTTGGAGCCGAAAATGTCGCCGGTGAGACATTCCGAGTGAACCCGAACCAGTGTAGGCTTTTCAGGATCTATTTCTCCTTTTACAAGGGCGATGTGCTGAAAGTCGTCAACGTCGTTCTCGTAGACCATGACTTTGAAATCACCGGCATAGTCCGTGGGGATGCTTGTTTCAACAACTTTTTGCACAAATGATTCAGTGCGCATCCTGTATTCGATAAGATCGGCAATAGTGCATATTCCTATGCCGTGCTTTTCGCTGAACTCCTCCAAAGAGGGCATACGGGCCATGGTGCCGTCTTCATCCATTATTTCGCATATCACGCCGGCCGGTTTCCGGCCCGCCAGCCTTGCAAGATCAACCGATCCCTCGGTCTGGCCTGTGCGCACTATCACCCCGCCCCTTCGGGCCCGCAGGGGAAATACGTGCCCGGGCATCACCAGGTCGTCCGCGGTTGCGTCGTCTGCAATGGCTGTTTTTATGGTTGTGGCCCGGTCGGCCGCTGAAATCCCGGTCGTAACACCGTGCTTGGCCTCGATGGATACCGTGAACCCGGTTTCGAACTGGGAGGTGTTGTGCTTCACCATCATGGGAAGTTCGAGCCGCTCCACTATTTCCGGGTTAAGAGAAAGGCATATCAGGCCCCTGCCGTACTTGGCCATGAAATTGATCGCCTCCGGGGTGACGGCTTCCGCGGCCATGGTAAGGTCTCCCTCGTTTTCCCGGTCTTCGTCGTCGACCAGGATTACCATCCTGCCTTCCCGGATTTCCTTTATTGCTTCTTCAATAGTTAAGTGTCCCATATTTTACCCCGTTGTTTCCATGAAATTGCGAAAACCGTATTCTGCAATTTACAGAAAACCGGTTTTTGTAAGAAATTCAGTGTTTATTCCGCTGCTGACGGATTCGTCTTGTTTTTCGCCTTTTACGAATTTTTCAACATATTTGCCGATCATATCGGTTTCAATATTGACCGCATCCCCCGGGTTTTTCAGCCCGATTGTGGTTATTTCAGCGGTATGCGGTATCACTGCCACCTCAAAGCCGCCTGCGCTGCAGGCGTTTATGGTCAGGCTTATGCCGTCTATGGCAACCGAGCCTTTCGGTATCATGTAGCGGGTAATCGTCTCTTCGGCCTCAAATCCGAAAACCAGGGTTCCGCCAAGGTCCCTTCTGTATAAGATTTTTGCCCTGCCGTCAATATGGCCTGATACCAGGTGTCCGTCGAGTCTGTCCGAAAGGCGCAGAGCCCGCTCCAGGTTCACGCGTCTGCCCGGACCGGCCTTTGCCAGCGTACTTCGTGCCAGGGTTTCAGGGGAAACGTCCACCGTAAAGGCTGATCCTGAAATATCCACCGCGGTAAGGCAGGCTCCGTCAACTGCTATACTGTCGCCTGTGCCGGTGCCGCTAAGATCGAAGTCCGGCCTTATAGTCATTTTCCTGCCCGACCCTTCAGGCCGGATATCTGATACTGTTCCCAGCCCTTCTACAATGCCGGTAAACATTTTTCCCCGCTTATTATGCGTTACAGCCCCGCTTGAAAAAGCCGGGCATTGACGGTTTCGTAAAAAGCCATAATCTAAAATAATCAGACTACACAAATCTGACAATAATTACAAACAAGTTTTAGCAGATATAGCCTTCCATCAGGATATCGTCTTCAAACCGCCTGATAGTGATA
>JBKHFD010000035.1:0-17364 GCA_046540355.1 Desulfobacterales bacterium | reverse complement strand
GGATAAGTAAAAACCCTTGATCCGGTCAGGCATTTAAGTTAGAGTTGCAGTTACGCTACTTAACCATTTCCAAAGGATTAAGGTTTGAGGGAAAAAGGGCAGGACTGGGACTGGACGCCCGGTAAAAGGGAAATCGAGGAACTGGCTGGATGGCCCGGACGCTATGATACTGTTTACGACCCCTGTATCAGTCAGGACGGTGAAAAGATCGCCGCCATCGTTAAAACCGGCGACGATGAATGGAGTGTCTGCGTAAACGGCCACACTTGGGATGCCGGATTTGAAAAAATCTGGAACCTTCGTTTTCTGCCGGATAACCGCCTGATGGCCCTGGTTTCGGATACTGCAATGTGGACGGTCGCAGTCGACGGAACCGCATGGGACAACTGGTATGAATTTGTCTGGTCCCCTGTTTTCGGCAAAGACTCTCCCCATATAACAGTGGCCGCCCAGACAGGGTTAAGGTATTTCGCAGTAACCGAGAACACCCCCTGGGAAAACGACTTTAACGCACTTACCAGCCTTACGGTAAGCCGGGACGGCGCTACTACCGCAGCAGTTGTCCAGCACGGCTCGTTTCCTGAGGCCGATATTGATAAATTCCAGGAAGGCTATTTTACGGCTGCCCTAAACGGCCACGCCTGGGATTCCTCCTTTGTAAACGCCTGGGAACTCGACTTGTCAGAAGACGGCCGTCACCTTGCAGCTGAAGTACGTACCAGCATTTATAATTATACAATAGCGGTGGACGGCCGGACATGGGACAGGGAGTTCTCCTGCGTATGGAGGCCCAAATTCCACCCCAAAGACAACTCTGTTACAGCACCGGTAAAAGTTCCGGGAGGCTGGACTATTGCACAAAACGCGGAACCGATCTGGCACGGACGCTACGTCCAGCTCTGGCACCATATGTACAGCCCTGACGGCAGCCGGATCGCAGCTATCGGGGCTCCGGAATACGGAAAATGGACAATTGTTGAAAATGACCGCCCGTGGACAACACGTTTTAAAGAACTGGTCACTGATGCTGTCTACAATCCTTCGGGGGAAAGCATCGCATGCGTGGGCAAATCCGATGGGAAATGGTATGTCGCGGTAAATGACCTTGTATGGGATACGCCCTATGATATGGCGTGGCAGCCTGTTTTCAGCCCGGACGGAAGGCATGTGGCTGCCCTGGTTGAAAAGAAAGGAAAATACACAATCGCAATTGACGGCCGTCTGTTGGACATGGAATTTGCCGCGGCATGGCATCCAGTTTTCAGCCCGGACGGCTGCATGCTGCTGGTAAAAGGAGTTCTGCCAAAAAACATGGGCGGTCAGTACTGCAGATACGTACTGAAAGTGGACAATATCAGAGAATAGGAAAGGAACCGCCCAAATGTACGCAATATACGAACTTGCCAGCGGTTTTCTGGTATGGGTTGCCCTTGCTGTCTTTGCAGGGGGCACGGCGTTCAGGCTGGCATGGCTTTTTGCAATCTGCCGCAAAAAAGACGCAGCTGTATTCCACTACTTTAGTTTCTATTATGCTCTCCGTTCTATTTTGCACTGGATCGTCCCGTTTGCAAGCAGAAACATGCGCCTGCATCCCGTTATGACAACGGTAACATTTATATTTCACCTGTGCCTGATTATTACACCGATCTTCGCCGCCGCCCACGCCATTTTAATAGCTGAATCATGGGGGGGGAGATGGTGGTATCTGCCGGATGCGGCCTCAGATATTATGACCCTTGCGGTCATACTGGGCTGCATGTTTTTTCTGATACGTCGTATCGTTAAAAGAGAAGTCAGGTATCTTACCACACCCGGCGACTATGTTCTGCTTGCAATCGTAGCGGCACCTTTTGTATCCGGATTCTGGAGCTATCACCAGTGGAGTGGTTTTGAGATTGCGGGAATTATTCATATGCTAAGTGGAGAACTTCTGCTGATTTCTATTCCCTTTACAAGGCTTTTCCATATGCTCCTATTTCCGTTTACAAGGGGATATTCCGGTTCTGAATTCGGGGGCATGCGACGCGCCAGGGACTGGTAAAAAAACAAAACATATTTCAAGGATTCACAGCCATTATCATGAAAAAAGAAAATAACCTCCAGGAGGCAGCCCCCGCAGGGCAAATCCATGACACAGGGATCGAGCGGGGAGTAAGCCGGCTGAGCCGGGAAAAAATAGCTTCTGTGCTAAAAAAACTGATAGAAGCCGAAGGCGGGGCACGTCTTTCAGCCTATATCAACAGCTGCGTGCATTGCGGCCTTTGCAGCGAAGCCTGCCATCATTATTTGTCACGAGGCTGCGATCCGCGTTTTTCCCCCGCCGGCAAGGTCAAGCAGACCGTATCGAAAATACTGGCAAAAAAGGGAAATGTAAACCCTGATTTCATAAGGCGGGCCTGTGAAATCGCATTTACGGAATGCAACCTGTGCCGCAGATGCCAGATCTACTGCCCGTTCGGAATAGACATTTCCTATCTGATGCTTTTTATAAGGCGCGCATGCCATCTGCTGGGCGTGGTGCCCCAGTATATTCAGGACACAGCACACAGCCATTCAGCAACCATGAACCAGATGTGGGTGCGCGACGATGAATGGATAGACACCATCCAATGGCAGGAAGAAGAGGCCCGCGACGAGATTCCGGACATTCGGATCCCTCTAGATAAGCAGGGAGCCGATATTTTTTACTCGGTGATAGGACCTGAGCCCAAATTCCGGCCCCAGCTCATATACCAGATGGCGGTGATCATGCATGCAGCGGGAGCAAACTGGACAATGCCTTCGGCCCCGGGCTGGGACAACAGCGACATGTGCATGTATACCGGGGATGTGGAAATGACCGCCCGCCTGAAAAAGGTTCATTTTGAATCCGCAATTAATCTTAAAACAAAGCGAATAGTAATGGGAGAATGCGGCCATGCTTTCCGCTCGATATACGACGTGGGCAACCGGCTGCTTGGCTGGAAAATGCCACCGCTGCCTTCGGTGCATGCGCTTTCCTTCTATTACGAGCTGCTGGAAGAAGGCCGGATTGAAATTGAACATAAATTCGAACGTCCGGTCACTTTCCATGATCCATGCAACATAGTCCGGGGCCGGGGTCTGCACGAAACTGCCAGATACGTTATAAACCGGAGCTGCAAAACCTTTATCGAGCTTGAGCCCAACAGGGAGCATAATTTCTGCTGCGGTGCCGGCGGCGGGGTTATAAACTGCGGACCGCCGTTTAAAAACAAGCGGGTTGTGAGCAACAGTGTAAAAGCCGATCAACTCGACGCTGCCAGGAAAAAAGGCGCGGAAGTGGTAATCGCTCCATGCCACAACTGTCACGGCGGTCTTGAAGAGATTATAGAGCACTACGACCTTGGAATGGAACTCAAGTTTCTCGGCGACATCCTGTATGAATGTATAAGAAAGGAATAAGGATACTTATGGCCGCCCTGAAAACAAAAACTCTCTGGGTGATATTTGCCTGCCTTTTTTTAACAGTTGCGGCAGTAGCGGCACGGGCCTATATGACCACTGTTGAAGACAGTGCATTTGACGGTCAGCGCATGCGGCCCACGGTTTCTTTTAAACATGATGAGCACAATGAAGCCGCGGGGATTGAATCGTGCAACACCTGCCACCATTTTTATGAAGACGGAAAGAAACTCGAAGACGCCGACTCTATTGGAATGCAATGCTCGGAGTGCCATTATGAATCAGAATCCGACAAACTGGAACTGATCCGCGTCTATCACAAACAGTGCAAAACCTGCCACCTGGAGGAAAAATCCGGGCCGGTACAATGCAGCCAGTGCCACACAAAAACCGAAAAAGATTAAAAATACCCCCCGCCAAGGAGTCCCGCAAGATCAAGTACCTTGCACAACCAGCTGGCTTAATTTACAGGCAGTCTTTTCCAGGCTCATTGCATATGAGGACAGGACACATATTTGATTATTTGACAAGCAGGCGCATTTTCATATAAAAGAATTTTTCGAAGGTATTTCGGACCATGAATTTCTTTAATACTGGAAGGGAAAAAATGGGAGAAAAATTCGACTTCTTCAACGATCACTCCGAACGGTTTCTGGAAATGGCCTTTTGTTCCGATTATTTTGAAACCCTGGCCTCACCTGACGGTCATGGCAAAAATACCGGGGATTGCGGAGATACCGTGGAAGTTTTTTTATGCGAAGACAACCAGCGGATCAGCCGGATCGCATTTAGAATAGAGGGATGCATAAACACCAGGGCCTGCGCAAATACAATAGCGCACCTTATTGAGGGAAAAACCGTCACCAAAGCCTGGAGCCTTACCCCGCAGGATATCATTGACTATCTCCAGACCCTTCCCCCCGAGTCATATCATTGTGCGGAGCTTTCCTGCGGCGCTCTTTACAAGGCTCTTGCCAATTTAAGAACAAATATTCGCGATCCGTGGAAAAAGAATTATATTTTAAAACAAGTATAATTCAATCATATATCACGGTCGGAAATGGGCGACATAATAAATACAATTGCCAAAAACACAAAGGATCTGGCGGCAATTACAGATACATCCGGCAACCTGCTATATCTTAACAGTCTTGCCCGCGAAATCCTTGAAATTCCGGGCGACCCATCGGCCGGGGCAGACCTTCTTTTCAGTGAAGAAAACGGAAACCGGCCCGGGTTTAACAGGATCATGGCCCACAGAAAAGCTGACGGATCTGTCTCGTGCTTTTCTTTTCATTTGCCGGACCTTCTGGAAAAACACACCGCAGGAACCCCGCCATCACCCGGAGAGGAAAATCTCAGGGCTCTTATAGATGCCTCAAAAACCATATTTTCCTCAGCCAGCATTGAAGAGGTTCTGGAAAATACCCTGGGCTCGGCCTGCATTCTTACAGGCTGCCGCATTTCCGCATACTGTGAGATCCCGCAGGCACCCGGAGAGTTTTTTCCGGTTCGCAAATACTGCACATCCGATAAATTTCCTCCCGAATACGCCGAATCGGCCCTGAATCATGCCGCCCGCCTCCTGAACTACCAACCGTTTCTAAAAGCACTGGAAAATCAGCAGACGGTGAGGGTTATAGACATGGTGCCCGGGGAGACCGGGGCCGCCGGCGAACACAACCCTGAAACAAATACATCGTATACAATAATTTTTACGCGCATGCCTGATCAGCAATCCAATAGGCGGGGAGTTATACTGACCCTGACCCCGGGAACATATGAATTCAGGGATGGAGAGGGAACCCTGCTTCAAGAGCTTTCCTCGTTTGCATCACTGGCCCTTGGTCACTTCCAGAGCGGACTAATGCCGGATAATTTGAACATGGAAATGGACCAGATATTTTCCGCACTTGCCGAATCGGTAATCGCCTATGACAAAACCGGTACGCCGGTTATGGCAAACCCCGCCGCCCTTGAAATGCTCGGATTTGACCCGGTAGGCATGCAGGCGGAAACCTTCACCCAGAAAAAGGCCCTGTTATATCCCAACGGCCGCATGGTTCCCTTTGATCAGCTCCCATGCTGGCGGGCTCTTGAAGGAAACACCGTAAGAGGGGAAACTTATCTTCGCACTAACTCCAAGGGGTCGGAGCGCATTTATGAATTCAACGCAGTTCCCCTTATTCACAACAACCGGGTTGCCGGTGCCGTTACGGTCGCCAGGGACGAAACCGAGCGCAACAGGCTAATGGATCAACTGGAAACCGAGCGTACGGCCCTTCAGGCTATTATCAACAATGCACCGGAAGCAATCGTTGTGGTTGACGAGGAATGCAGGGTCGTGATGACCAACCCCGCGGCCAGAGAATTATATAAGCAGTCGCCCGAATGCGCACAGAGCAACGGAACGGAAATCTCCTCCGCGGAAGTCCCCTATGACCCTGTGGACCTTCCTCTTGCAAGATCCGTATTCCAGGGTGAAATGATAGTGGATCATGAACTTACCACCTGCTTTCCGGACGGAGAATACCGCTATATCCTTGTCAATACCGCCCCCATCCGCAACCCCGGCGGGGAAATCACCGGAGCAGTGGGCATCTTCCACGACATCACACAGCGCAAGCGTGAACGGCTGGAACTGCGCAGGACAAGGGACGAACTTGAAAAACGCGTGGAGGAACGCACATACGAACTAAGGAATCTCTCCCACCGCATGTTAGACACCCTGGAATCAGACCGGCAGAAAATAGCCAAGGAGCTCCATGACAGCCTGGGGGCCAGTCTTGCGGCGATAAAATTCAGCCTTGAGGAAAAAGTGGCCCAGATGCCGCCCGACCCGCCCGACAGTATCATGTCACTGGAAAATATGGTCTCCTACCTTACAGATACCATAAAGGAAACCAAGCGTATCTCCGCCTCCCTGCGTCCCACCATCCTTGACGACCTGGGGCTTCTGGCTACAATAGCCTGGTTTTGCAGGGAATTCAACACATTTTACCAGGATATAAAAATTATCGAACAAATCGACATCCGGGAAGAGGAAGTAGAAGAGGCGCTAAAAATAGTCATCTATCGCATCATGCAGGAAGCCATGAACAATGCGGCAAAGCATGCACGCCCGGAAACCATAGTGCTGTGTCTGAGAAAAAACAACGGCAGAATCGAACTTGCAATAATAGACGACGGCTGCGGATTTGATCCCCAGGCCCGGCTCAATTCCCCGGACCCCATGAGCGGACGCGGGATACAGGGCATGAGGGAACGGGCCAAAATATGCGGAGGGGAATTTAAAATTCAGTCGAGCCCCGGCAGCGGAACCAGGGTCAGCGTAAGCTTTCCTGACAACTTCTGCACAGCCTGAGGCTAAGATGATTTCTGCACCAGTCCCTGTTCAATGGCAAATGAGGTCAGGGCTGCTGCGCTGTGAAGATCGAGCTTGTTCATTATATTGGCGCGGTGCTTTTCAACAGTCTTGGCGCTTATATGAAGCATTTCCGCTATTTCCCGGTTCGTATAGCCTTCTGCAAGAAGCTTTAAAACCTCGCGCTCCCGTATGGTAATGGTGTCCCATACAGACCGGGTTTTCATGCGCTTGCGGCCTTCTATATAGCCCTCCATTACATTATCTGCAATTCCCGGGCTTATATATGTCCTGCCTTTTAAAACGCTATTAATAGCCACCAGCAGCTCTTCCCGGCTTGCATCCTTTATACAGTAGCCGTTGACACCTGCGTTAAAAGCTTCGAGCACATACTGGTCCGATTCATGGATGGTCAGGGCAAGGACTGCAACCTGGGGATGCAGTCTTTTTACTTCATTTAATACGCTTATGCCCCCGAGCCGGGGCATGGAAAGATCAAGCAAAAGCAGATCGGGCGGATTTTCACTGATGACATCAAGGGCCTCAAATCCGTCCTCAGCCTCCCCCACCACCTCGAAATCCTTTATGCCGTCGAGCATGGCCTTTAAGCCTTCCCGAAACAACCGATGATCCTCTATAATGACTATTTTTTTTGCTCCCATACTTAGAATAAGTATAAAAAAAACCGCCGCATGTCAATATAAACGTCATGCGGCGGTATAAATCCGAATTAGATCCGGGCTTTCCGATCAGGCTGAACGGGCGTATCCGGCAAATTCGTCAAAGTCGTGAATTTCTCTTGACAGATACAGCCGAAGATCTTCCACGATCTGTCTCTCAAGCTGACGAACCCGTTCCCGCGACAGGCTCAGTCTGTCTCCCAGGGACTGAAGCGTCATGGGAGACCTTGAGTAAATCCTCAGATCCAGTATCTCCCGCTCCCTGTGGGGAATTTTTGCACGGAATTCGCAAACCTTGTTGTTTACCAGGCCGTCGACCTCCCTGTCTGAAAACCGTTCTTCAACGGACTTTTCATCACCAACCCTGAGAAAATCCACCCAATCGGTATCAGAATCCTCATTTAACGGGGCATCCAGCGAAATATCCTTATTCTGAAGACGCTGATCCATATCCACGATGTCTTTTTCCTCCACCCCGCACTGCTCGGACAATTGCCGGGAATCCGGGTCAATGCCCATCGAAGCAAGTTTCCTTCGCTCCTGCTTTAACCTGTAGAACAGCTTGCGCTGGCCTTCAGTGGTGACAACCTTTACCATCCGCCAGTTATCCTGCATGTATTTCAGGATATAGGCCTTGATCCAGAAAGAGGCATAATAGGAAAACTTGACATTTCTTTCAGGGTCATATTTTCTTACGGCCTGCATCAGCCCCACATTGCCCTCCTGTATAAGATCCAGAAGATTGCGGTTCCAGAACCGCTGAAACTTAAGTGCAATTTTAACCACCAGGCGCAGATTGGAGACCACCATTTCGTATGCAGCTTCATCATCGCCCTGCTGCTGTATCCTACGGGCCAGCTCCCGCTCCTGTTCACGGCTGATCAATCCGTGATTTCTGATTTCAGCCATGTACTGCTGTACAGGATCATAATTTTTTTTGCCGGTTTTAAATTTCTTTCTCTCAGAGCTTTTCGCCCTTGCCGTCTTTTCTATATCCGCATACAAGGACTCCCCTTCAGTGTTCTTTGCCGAATTGCCTGTAATATTCATCGGATCTTTTAACATTGTAGAACCTCCTTCTTGGTTTGCAAAAATTGAAGCGACGGTTATTTTTAATTCATCTATATAAAATCGCTGAGGTCAAAAACATGGGCAATAGACAGTATTTTGAAATACACAGACCCGTAGTATGAACAGACAAAGCAGGTATAAGGAGAAAGCTTGCAACCCGGAAAATTTTTAAGAAGGCGTGGATTCATGAAAAAGGCAACCGATTACTACGATATCATTGTCATAGGCTCCGGCTCTGGCATGCTGGCGGTTGAAAACGCGGTTGACGCAGGAAAACGTACAGCCCTTGTAGACAATGGCCCGGCAGGCGGCACCTGCCTTAACCTTGGCTGCATTCCTTCAAAAATGCTAATCGCTGCCGCAGACCGGGTAATGGAGATCCGGGAAGCTGAAAGATACGGCATATCAGCCCACATCTCCGAAATTAATTTCGAAAAAATAATGACAGAGATGAAAAATGCCGTGGTACCCGACCACGAGCAGATACACCAGGGGCTTGAAAGCGATTCCAGATTCGACTATTATGAAGGGACAGGAAGCTTTACTGACGATCTCACCCTTGAAGTAAACGACCGGTTATTAAAGGGAGAAACCTTTTTCATAGCATCAGGTGCCCGCCCGGAAATCCCTCCGATTCAGGGGCTTGAAAAAACCG
Organism: Desulfobacterales bacterium; assembly: GCA_046540355.1. Classification (GTDB taxonomy): domain Bacteria; phylum Desulfobacterota; class Desulfobacteria; order Desulfobacterales; family Desulfosalsimonadaceae; genus Desulfosalsimonas. The sequence goes on along the minus strand of JBKHFD010000035.1, from coordinate 8,171 downwards.
ATTTTCTGACCAGCAACACGGTGCTGGACCTACAAAAGCTTCCCGAAAGCCTGGCAATTATCGGAGGCGGATATATTGCCGCTGAATACGCGCATTTCTTTTCAGCCATGGGAACCGCAGTGACCATATTTCAAAATCAGAAAAGACTGGTTCCCTCGGAAGAACCCGAGATTTCAGATACACTTGCCAGATCCCTGTCCGAACGCATCAGTATCAAAACAGACGTCACGGTCACCGGGGTTGCCCAAAACGGCCGGATAGCTGAAATAAACTACACTGCAAACGATTCAGGCGCACAAAACAGCGTCACCGCCGAACGCGTACTTGTTGCCGCCGGCAGAAAATCCAATGCAGACCGGCTTGCCGTGGAAAAAACCGGGATCGAAACCGATGAGAGGGGCTTTATAAAGACGGATGATTATCTTGAGACATCAAGAAAAGGGATCTGGGCGTTCGGGGATGCAAACGGAAAATCCATGTTCACCCACGCGGCAAACGCTGAAGCATCTGCAGCCTGGTCCAATGCAATGGAGAATGAAAAACGGAAATTTGATTACCATGCAACCCCAAGGGCTGTATTTACCTGGCCTCCCATAGCCTCCGTGGGATTAAAAGAAGCCGAGGCCGCAAAAACCCACGACGTGATGGTGGGAAAAGCCGATTATGACCAGTGTGCAATGGGCATGGCGCTTCGCGAAAAACAAGGATTCGCAAAAGTAATAATAGACAGGCAAAGCTTTGAACTGCTCGGCTTCCACATCATAGGCCCCCATGCCCCTATGGTAATCCAGGAAGTGGTAAACGCCATGGCTGCAGGCAGGCGCGCCGGTCTTGTGCTTTCCGGCATGCACATCCATCCGGCGTTAAATGAACTTGTGATGAAGACCTTTTCAAACCTGAAGTAACAACAGAAAAAAAATTCCATGAATACAGTAGATGCGGATAAGGGATTTCATGTAAAAAAATACTGCCTTTTCCGGATTGATATAATTCTTATGAAATTTTATTTTTTAAAATGAACAATTAAAGCTGCCGTAAAAAGCTGTTTCCCGGATTCCGGGAAACCTTACTGGATTTATTAAAATCCTGTTAACCGAAATTAAAAGGAGGATATGATCATGAAAATGGGCGAACTGTTCCAGAGCGGAGACTGGAAGAACGAAAAGCATGTGCCTGCAATCGAATGCCCGGACAGCGTAAAGGCTGACGAGCCCTTTGAGGTAAAGGTGTCAATAGGCAAGGAAATCGGACATCCCAACACCACCGAGCATCACATCCGGTGGATCAGGGTTTATTTCAAGCCCGAAGGCGGCAAGTTCGCCTATGAAGTGGGAAGCTACGAGTTCAACGCTCACGGGGAAAGCACGGAAGGCGCCAACCAGGGCCCTGTATACACCGAGCCCAAAGTAGCGGCCACGGTTAAAATCAACAAGCCGGGCACCCTGCTCGCATCAATTTACTGCAACATCCACGGATTGTGGGAAAATGAGGCGCAGGTAAAAGTGGTATAAACACCCGCCTCCTCCTCCCCTATCTGCGTATATGCCGCTGTCAATCCCGCATTGACAGCGGCACTTTATTTTACTGAACCGGTAAATACCACCCCCCCGGCTAATGATCCGGCCATTTTCATGCCGCCTGCTTCATGCGGGCGGCAAGAAGGGCCGCGCCTATTGCACCGGTAAGCTGGGCATGCGGGGAAACCCTTATTGCAACCCCCAGCTTGTTTTCAAGCGCCCTTACCACTCCCGGATTTTTTGCGACCCCGCCCGTCATCATAGCGGGTTCGGTAACACCCACACGTCTAGCCATTGAAGAAATCCTGGATGCAACCGATTCATGTATTCCGGCAATCATGTTCTCCCGGCTCTCACCTTTTGAAATAAGGGAGATCACCTCGGATTCCGCAAAAACAGTGCAGATACTGCTTATCGCCGCCGGGGCGTCGGCGCGGGCGGAAATCTCGCCGAATTCGTCAAGATCGGCTTCCAGGGCCCGGGCCATCACCTCAAGAAACCTGCCTGTCCCGGCAGCGCACTTGTCATTCATGGCAAAATCAACCACTTTGCCGTCATCACTTAGTTTGATCACCTTGCTGTCCTGGCCGCCTACGTCTATTACAAAACGGACTTCAGGATCTATGAAATGTGCCCCCGCGCCGTGGCAGGTAATTTCAGTTACGGACTTGTGGGCAAAATCAACGCTGTTTCTTCCATAGCCTGTGGATATGACAAAACCCACCTCCTGTTTTTCAAATCCGGTGTCTTCAAGCAGGTCATCAAGCACCCGCCTTCCGGCCTTTTGCGCATTATACCCGGTGAAATCCAGACGTGTGCCAGCCAGTTTTCCGCCTTTTATCAAAGCCGATTTTGCCGTGATCGATCCTATGTCTATCCCCGCTGTAATCATGCCCCGCGCATTCTTCTTATGTTTTTAAATATCGGCCCTCAGGCCTTCAGGGCTTCCATGAACGCATCTATACGCGTATCAATCTGACTCTCCGAAAAAGAGCGCTCATCTACCATGTCTGCCTCGATAATCAGGGCGGGCACCCCGAGCCTGTCCATGATCATCCGGCGCAGATCATACTGCCCCAGGGAATAAGGTTTGCATGACCGGTTGGAATGCATCACCACGCCATTGACATCATATTTTTTTATCATGCCGGCAACTATGTCAAACATCATGTCAATGGAAATATTTATATAAATCTTTGTATAGGTCTCCGCCATTGCTTCGAGAAATGACCGCCCCTGCATGTCCGGGACCATCCCGCTCCAGGCCGAGGTGTAGGTGTCGGCAACAAGGGCTGCGTCATGGGAGGCAAATTTATCAGACAGCCACCTGGTCTTATACCAGACCGGAAGGTTATCCCACAGTAACCTGTATTTTTCATTGGGGACCATGGCAATTTTCTGTCTTCTGCGCTCGTTTAGTTCATCGAGAAGCTGGCTGTAGTACTCCACCGTCTCCCTGGTGCCCCTCAGGGTAACTATGAGGGCCAGGTGAAAAAAAGCGTCAAACGCCGTCATGGGAGCCGGCTTGTGGGCACAGGTATCAAGGACCTCCTGCCATAGGCGCGTGCCCTCAATAGAAAGCCGGCCCACTTCCTCCATGCGGTCATAGTCCATTTTTCTGCCGCAGCACCCCTCCAGGAAACCCACATATTCATGAATCTGGGAAAGAACATATTTTTGGGCCTCCTGTGAAAACTCCCTGTGAACAAACGGTGTGTCGAGTATAAAAAGAGGAACGTCAAAATACCTGGCCGCGGTTTCGTACCACTTCAGCACCGTGCCGCAGATATTATTACAGCACACCAGCATATCGGGTTCCGGCAGGCCGCCGATGGGTCCCTGCTTGTATACCGCATCTGCAATATCAGCCCTGGCATAAGAACAAAGATCCCTGGAATAGCCCATTTCTTCTGCCTTTTCGCACAACTGTCCCCCCATCTTGGAGGCTCCGATCATTGCACCGTGGTTTTCGGGGTAGACCGGGATCACATCCATTGCTATCAGTGGTTCCACAGGCCCGCCGCTTGTTATCCAGGCCACTTTGCGTCCCTGCTCCCGGGCGCCTTTGGCCTCGATATAATAATTTGTCATGATCTCCTTCATTCTGGAAACAGCCTTTATCTTTTTCTGTTCCTTTTCGGGATCATGTTTTTTTCCGTTATCAGACATATCAATCCGCCTGTGATTTTTGATGGTATTGGAGGCCTTTAAAACAAATGCGAAGTTTTTTTCAAAGCATGTCCACGAAGGTTTCAAAACGTGTCATAAGCTGGCCTTCGGGCGGGGGCTGATCCTCTATTTCAAGAAGCATGCTTGGTATCCCCGCCTCGTCGAGAAACCGTTTAAGATACGGAAAATCAAAGGCGTGGGGATCACAGAATTTAAGAATCAAAAAAACCACTCCGTCCGCCCGGTGATTCCGGACAGTATCGACCAGTTCCTTCGCCCTGATCCTTATATCTGCATGCTTTGCCGGGCAAACGCTTCGGGCCATGTATCTGTCGGCAAGCGCCCCGATCGGATCCCCGCCGTCTTCTGCTGTCTTTTCCTCAAACCAGCGCGCCCCGGTGCAAAGATCATCCCAGACCACGTCCGCACCAGCCTCCGCAAGAAGATCGTAAATATCGGGATGGCTGCAGATGCCGCCTGAAAGAACAAGCCTCTTCCGTGCGTTGCCGGTTCCGTCGAGATCCCCCGGCTCAATGGTTCCCAGGTAGTCTGAAATATCTCTTAAAAATTCCCCCGGCTCCATAAGCATGGCCGCGGCCGTGATCCTGTGAACCGTTGAAGGGTCAAACAGATCGGGCTTAAAGCTTCTCAGTCCGTAGAGGGATTCAAGTTTTTCCCGTATTAAATTATAGTCCCTTATGGCGGCCCAAAGCGCCTCGTCCGTTAGTTGTATTTGAAAAGCCTGCTCCAGTTCTCCCCGAAAACCGTTTAATACTTCTGCCATATATTGACGGGCGCTTAAGGTGTTTAGCTTAACAGGCAGCACCACGTCGAAATGATGCTCAAAACCGGCATTTAATCGCCAGATATCCGACAATCGCTGGATCGAATCGCATGTATGAGGAAAAACCGCCCCGTCCAGGAAATCCAGGTTTCCGTTTAAAGCCCTTTCCAGTCCGCCTCTTACCAATGAACAGCAATAGGACTGCAGATGCATGTCTGCCAGCCCGGCCTCGCCTTGTCCCCCCAGGATGCGAAACGGATGCAGACCTGCTGCATGGATCAGCTCCCCGGGAGCATAGGAACAAAAAAAACCGAGAATCTTTCCGGCTTTGCGTTGTTTAAGATCCCTGGCATAACCGCCGGAGTCAAGCCATACTGAGTGAAATCTTTCTTCAGGAGTCATTTAAAATTCCTCGATCCGATACCCGCTTGAATTTCCCGGGCCGAACCTTCCGGCCCCGATCTCTGCCCAAGTTCATACGCGGGTGAGAAAACCCTGTCAAGAACAAACGCGAAACAACCGGGAATAATGCCATGTCGATAAAAATATACGTAGTCTAGCAGAATTCTAAAAATGATTTAAATCGACAAAAATAGATAACATTCCGGAAATAAAAACATAAATCGCTTGACAAATATATCCTGTGTATTATTTTAGTTTTCGCCTACTAATATTTTCAAGAGAAATTTTATTCTAAAATAAAATCCGGTTTTCCGGTGCAGGGATACTCTGCCTTGAACCCAAAAAAAGGAAGCCACCATGGAAAAGGAAAAAAAGACAAACAGCGAGTTCATTATTGACGCCCTTCGTAGCGGAGAGGAGCTGCGATCCCCTGAAATCACACAGAAAGTGGCCGAAGACTCGGGCAAGGAGATCAAAATCCAGGATATTGCAAGTATCCTTGCAAAACTCAGCAACAGCGAAAAATGCGATCTGGGCTATTTCATCCGGAAAAAAAGGACCGGCAAGGGATATAATTACAGCCTTGTGCCAGAAGCCCTTGACCTGCCGTCTGAAGCACTTTATGATCTCACCCGTAAAACCGGTAAAAACAGATACACCCTTGAGCAGATAATCGCGGATCACCCTGAAGTGAAAAAATACGTAAAATCGGCGCGTCTGAAAGCCCATCCGGTAAAACAGCCCTCAAAACGAGGATCCAAACCGGCCGCGGCGGCACGCACAACAAAAAAATCCGCAACTGTCCGGGATACCGACATTGGTGACCAGGGTTTGCAGGAACTTATTGCCAGGCTGATCGAAGAAGTCTCCGAGCAGGGCGGAATAAACATCAACGTCAATCTCACCGTCCGTTTTGCAGGCCCCGGAGGCGGCGATTAAAAAGCCGTGCCCTCCGGAGCGGATGGAACCGAAATAAATCAAAGCCATAAGCCAAGGAGGGTCGAAAATCTTGCGTATAGAGGATTATCGCTTCGGCAGCATACGCGTGGACGGTACAACATACAAAAATGACATCAAAATAGTTGACAATTGCGTAAAGCCGGAGTGGTGGCGCAAAAAAGGCCACCTGGTAACCCGCGAGGATCTTGCAGACATACTGGAATCAGGACCGGAAATCGTGATTATAGGAAAAGGCAGCCCCGGTATGATGAACACGGATGAAAAACTTGCTCAAGAACTTGAAAACAAAGGCATAAGCCTGATCGTCAGGCCGACTCAGGAAGCAGTAAAAGAATTCAACCGCCTGCAGGAAGAAAACAGGAATGTGGCCGCAGGTTTTCACCTGACCTGCTAGGCGGTCTGAAAAACCCCGCACAATCCTGAGACATTATATATAAACCCGCAGCCATGGCCACAGAAAACACAAAGACCCGAAATACCGCCGGCATTAAAATAACCCCTGAAAAACCCGGGGCAACAGAATACCTGAAAATAAGCTGCCCGATTCGCTATGGCATCTACGGGGAAATCTGTACCCCCTCCTATATCTTCGGATTCAACAGAAACGGAGAGATAAAGACCATACAGGGCCGCTCCGGGGACTGGCTTACCTCTGCTGAATGGCTCAAGCGGACCGCAGGCGACGACTGGCAGTATTTTTCAGCAGGCGGATATGCCGGCGCCTTAAACTACACAGGGGAATACTACATACCCCTGCTCCCATACCAGACAAACGCCATTTTCGGGCAGAATGCCTTCCACAGAGACGAGGTCAGGGAGGCGTTTGCGGCATGGCGCAGGCTGAGAGAAGAGATTGAAGAACTTGAACTCCCGGATTTCTTTCATGATAAACAGTGGTTTTTAAATAAAATACTGAAGATGACCCCTGAGAAGCTCAGGCAAAGAGGCGAACTTCTGCACAAGATCATAGGCGGAATGGTAACGGTTCTGCCGCCGGATACAAGGCATGTGGAATATGATGTTATTCCGGTAACAATTGCAGACGGATGCCTTTATAACTGCGCATTCTGCAGGGTCAAAACCGGCCGGGGCTTTTCGCCCCGCACCCGGGAGTCGGTGATAAAACAGCTGAATCAGCTTAAACAGTTCTACGGAAGGGATCTGATAAATTACAACTCGATATTTCTGGGCCAGCATGATGCCCTGCATGCAGGCCGTGAGATGATCTGCTTTGCCGCGGAAAAGGCATGGCAAATCCTTGAAATTGAAAAATCCGTGATGAAGGGGCCGCGGCTCTTTTTCTTCGGCAGCGTTGACTCAATGCTGACGGCCGAAGAAAGCCTGTTTGAAACTTTAAACACCCTGCCCTTTTCAACTTATATAAATCTCGGCCTTGAATCAGGCGATCAGAAAACGCTTTCCGTCCTTGGAAAGCCCGTCAGCGCAAAGAAAGTGGCCGAAGCATTCGACCGGATGCTCGGGATAAACCGTAAGTACGAAAATGTCGAAATAACCGCCAATTTTGTAATCGGAAAGGGACTGCCAGAATCTCACCTGCCCTCGATCCTTGAACTGACCCGCAACCGGCTTTCCCGCTTTTATCCCAAAGGGGCGGTCTATCTTTCCCCGCTGGAGGAAATCGGTGATAAAAACCGACTGCTGACAAGGTTTAACGAATTTAAAACCCTCTGCCGCCTGCCCGCCTATATCTATCTCATCCAGCGGCTGTAGGCTGTAAGCTGCAGGCGATAATTTCAGGTGAGTTCGCAGCCTCTGCAAAAAAACAAAACCGCGGCTTTGTGTCTTCCCGGACATCTCTTCATAAGATAGAGAGCCCTCCAATCCCGGCATGTGATTTGCAACATAAAAACAGGGTGAGTAGACCTCCTGAATTGTCAACCTCCCGCAATCAGCAGGCGTACCGGGAATTGCCGGCCCGGTCGCCTGCTGATTTATTTTGCGTTACTGTAACGTTATACCCGTTACTTGTAACATAAACATTGTTCAAGCTGGTCTCCCGGGTATATTCCAAAAAAAGTAAGGCGGGTAACCCAGGAATTGAAAAACCATTGACAGACATGCGGCCATATTATAGACATGCCTGTAATTGCAATAAGAAATTGCAGCCTTTGTTCTGATTTACTGATTTTACAAAACAGCATATAAAATAACCGGGCCGGGAAGGCTTTGCACGCTCAGAAGAGCGCCATTGCCGCCCGGCTTTTCTATTGGCCGGCATGCCGGTTCGGTATACACGGCAAAACGATTTTTCAAAAAAACAAACATGATGGCACCGTAAAAAGTCCAATATCTGCGTTACGCGCAATTTCTCAGAATTT
>JBKHFD010000034.1:0-17563 GCA_046540355.1 Desulfobacterales bacterium | reverse complement strand
TCGATGCGCTGATGGGCGGCGAGCTTGATCTCTCCACGGTGGAGGGGCTTGAAGAAGCAGGGCAGCGGGTAATTGACATCTTTGCCGGGCTGACGAATTTAACAAGTGGTTTTATTGATGGATTACGACCGCTTTTCCGAGCCCTTGGAGAAATAGCGGAGCGCTTTGCAGATATGGATGAAAAAGGCCAAGATTTTTCGGGAACCATCTTGGGGCTTTCACAATCAGTAAATACTGCCTTTAGCGCCTTGGATGCATTTAAAGGGGTCCTCACGGCTTTTCTGGGAATCAGTGTTGCCAAAACAGTCGGGGGCTGGGCGGTGTCAATCGGTAAAATCGCTCCTGCCGCAGCAAAGGCAATAGGGGGCAGCACAACGGGCTTGACTGGTTTGGCTGCTGCCGCCGGCTATGGCGCGGGCACATTGATTAATAAATATGTTCCCGGTGTAGATACGGCTGCTCAAAAAACATGGGGTTTTGTCGATAGCCTTATTGATTTTACCGGCACGCAAGAATCCGCCTTAGAATCTCTTGGCGACATGATTTTCTCATTAGACGAGATCGGCAAGGGGGCCGGTTTAACTACCGAGGAAGTTGCGAAGCTTGAAGGCGAGATCCAGAACCTCAAAGACATGACGGATGATGTTATCCGCATGAACATGGAGCTTTCCGGGGAGCCTCTTACGCAATCAGACTGGAGTGATATAGAAACAGAGACCCGTAAGCAGTTTAAGCAGGCCGGACTTGATACTTCCGTGCTTTCTTTCAAAATGAATGCTGACACAGACAACGCGGTCAAGAAAATAGATGATCTGCCGCCGAAAATAGAAAAGCTTGACCCAGATCCGGTTGAAGTTCCGATCGAGATCCAAGAGGCTGAGATTGAAAAAGAGATTGCTGAGTTGGAGTCACAGGCAGAGGTGGCTCAGGCCGCCTTTGAATACCGGGCAAAAGTTGAAACCGCAGAGATTGAAAAATTCCAGACCGCGCTTGAAGAAGCGGGCGCAACCGCAAGAGACGCAAAGCAGGCCACTACTGACATGGTTGATGTTTGGGCCGGCGGTGTTGAAGGTCCTTTTGAGAACCTCAAGCAACAAAAGTTATGGCGATTAATCGAAGACCGCATGGATATGGAAAAGGAATCTCACCGGCTGCAGCAGGAAATGAAGAAAGAGCAGTTAAAATTAATGGAACTGCGCCGGGAGCAGATGGAGGAAGGCGAGTCCGCGATGAACGTCACCATTGATGATTCAGTGGAGCCGGCTCTGCGGCTTGTAATGATGAACATTCTTGAACTGATGCAGACCGAATTGAATCAGTACGCGGATCAGTTCTTAACCGGCATTAACAGTGTGACACAATGATATGAGCGGAGGGAATAAATAATGAGCGGACCGTTTGACGAGCTAATGAAATATGAGGGTGATGATTTCCGGTTTGCCGTAATCCAAAGCCTAAACCTTCTTTATAATCTGCACATGGAAGCGGGCCAAGAGCACGCCGAAGAACACAAAAAAGTATCCGAGGCCAGGAAAAGACTTGCCGGGACCATTGAAAACCTGAAGGCAGACCTTGATGTTTTGAACGGTAATATCCAGGTGATTTACAACAAGGTCATGAATGACGGATCGACGCACTGAGATGCGAAACCCGTTTTGTGGTCATTATGCTGCATGCCTGGACCGTGCCGCCCGGATAAATGGTCCGTTGGATTGTGCCGGCTGCCGGTACGAAAAGGATGTCTCCGGGCCTGGTCCCGATGAAGCCGAGCTGAGGGGCTGCCTGTCTTTATTGAATGTGCTGTCGCAGCCGGAAAAGCAGTTCCAGCAGTATTTGATTACGTTTATCAAAAATAAGGCGCGCACAGAGGCCGAAATTTAAACGATCTCAGGCAGGGCAAGGGGTAGGCCCGGTGCGATTTCGGGCCTTTTCCGCGCGCCGGGGCCTCGGGGAGAATGCCGGGCCAGGCCCCGGGGCTGCAGCTGGATCTTTATGGGCTATTTGGGTTTGTCAGTTGAGGAAGAATTGTCAGAGTATTTGTCGAGAAGGTCCTCTATTGCCTCTTCAAGCAGATCATTTACCCGGCGGTCCTCTTTGATAGCCAGGATCTTGATTTCTTTAAGCAGGTCAGTGCGCAGCGTGGTGTTATAATTTTTCCGGCTTTTTTCCATGTTGTGCGTTTACCATCAAAGAAAGATCCCGGCAAGTGAAAAAATGATTTGACATTGATAACAATGTAAAATATAAAAACAGATAACAATGTAAAAAACTCCCAAACTGTAGCAGGCAATGAAATCAGCTTTTGCAAATACCGCTTTTCTGAGATGCCCGTATTGGCGACAATCCGGGGCGGCGCTACAGCCGTGGGAACGTCTCAGGGGAGCGGTTTTTTTATTAAGGGGGTGATATGAAAAAAATGGCTGGAACCCTGGAGCATGAAACGGAGCAAATGGGACACTTCAGGTATGAAAAGATTGATGGTTGCCAGGTGAACGGGAAAAGCGCCTGGCGTATTTATCAGTTTTTGCCTGGTGCCCCGGGAGCATCCGGCCAGTATGCTTATATCGGCATAGGCGCTGGCCAGACAAAGACCGATGCCCTGAAGGATCTTTTAGACCGGCGATTTATGGTAGGAGTTGAGGCATGATGCGATTGAGAAAAGCCGCCGGTAAGAAGCTTTTAAATCAACCTCAGGGCGGAGATGATTTTAAAGAGGCCAGAATACCGACGGCTTTTTTCAATTTTTACCGGAAACAAATTATTAAATCAAGTATGGAGGTGAGGGTATGGCTGAAGCACTGAAAAAAAAGAGCTATCTGAAGACAGATCATGACACTATCGCTCAATCCAAGGACATTTCATGTGAACCGCGGGGGATGGGGCACTGGGCAACCAGAGCCATGCATCCATTTAAAGAAAAAGATCCGGCTGAGCCTTTCAACCTTATTGACTCAGAGGAAGCCAGGGCCGACGGCTTTATAGAAGATACAGTTTTAGATACTATGGCCTACCTACTAAAAATTGAATCAATGCTTTCCTGGAAGCTTGTTTTTTCTGACTGCCTGAAGCATGGTATAAATCAAGTCGGAACAGACGGCGGATACTGCAATATGAACTGGTGGAAAAGAGAGTTTTGGGGAACTTATAATGGCGGCTCTATTGATCTAAATCCACACCTAAATCGTGCCAAGGTTGCAGAACGGATAAAAGAACAGCAAGGGATAGAAATTGAGCCTGAAGAAGTTTATTACTGGATCTGGTTCCATGAAATAGGTCATGCTGTTCATGAAAAAGAGACTCGGGAAGCGCTGCGGCATCAGTTTAATATGACTTGGGGGCGCAAAAAACCTACCGACAAGGATAGGGAAGAAACCCGCAATGCCCATGAGATAGCTGAGAGAAAAGCCAATGAATACGCAAATAGGCGCTTTAAGGAATGGAAGGCCGGTATAGAGGTAGAGAGTCTTTCTTTTGAAGCTTTGCAGTTACACACTGCAAAAGATACGAGAGGTGCGGCCTGCTTAGAGTAAACGATCAATAAATCAGAAGGGAACTCATGGAGGTGAGGCATGTATGATAAAATTTATGCAAAGGCAGGGGATGAATTGCTTGATCCGGGTGGATTTAAGGCAGCAATGCAAAAACTGGCATTAGTAGAAAACCTTTTGGCGATACAAGGGAAGGGAGACGAAAGGCTTATGAACGCATTGGAACAAGACGGGGTGCTTGATGGCCTTCGGCAGACTATGAGCGAGGCTGTGTGTCAATATTTTCGAATCGTTTCAAAGGCTGACGCTGCAATTAATGAGAAGCACAAGGCTGAAAAGGAGGGGTAAACCATGACAAACGGAAACGAAAACAAGTGGTTTGATTGGGTGATTGGAAAAATCCGCGAGGTTTCCGGAGAACGCTTTTACGGCAAGCTGATCCTGAGCTTTGAGGCCGGAAAGCTGGTCCACTTAAAGCGAGAGGAAACCATGAAGCCGCCGAAGGCCGAAGGATGGTAGAAGGTGGGGACTCTTATCAAAAGAAAACTTGCATTCATTTTTTCAGGCCAGAGCAAGGCACGGCGAGGCATGGCAAGGCAAGGCAAGGCATGGAACCTATTGTTTGCAATAATCCAAAGCCTTGAAAGGAGAACGAAATGAAGGTTGAAAGTATTTGGGAAACAGAAAGCGGTGAAATTTATGTCAGGTACGAAAATGGTGAAGGCGGTCAGGTGCTGGCCGGTTGGTGGCACGGGTGCGAAAATTGCGGAGCTTATGAAGATCAGATTCAAGAGGTTATGAGCAAATACGGCGTACTTGAAGCCTGCAAGTCTGCCCTGGAACACCTTGGAGATGGGCTGTGTTCCGAGTGCGCGGAAGAAACCGAATAAAATTCATGGGCCGGCCATCTGCTGGCCGGCCACAGAAAAGAGGATTGTATGGATCTTTTAGATTTAAACGAAGCCGGGCTTTCAGATATAATTTATAACCAACTTCAAGAGCACTGGATAAACGACAATGTGGCCGGGTGTCTCATGTGCTTAGATAATCAAGATGGACTCGCTTTTGTAATGGATAATATTAAACCCTTACTTGAAAACGGATACTACGAAGAGGCGCTGTTAATAGCCTTAACCGGACCGAGGGTTAATCTTAGCAACTATCCGTTTGATCTTATCCGTACCCTTTTAGGAGGCGCAGACAAAAATAAAATGCGGGCTCAGGGCGATAAGATGCCCCACGAGGGACCGTTCACCTTATACCGGGGGGTATCAGGCGTAGGAAAGGCAAGACGGAAGCGTGGTGTCTCTTGGACAGCTTCGTTTGAAAAAGCCCAGTGGTTTGCAAAAAGACTCTCTCTTGACAAGCCTATGGTTTATCAAGCCGAGGTGCCGATTGAGTTTGTTTACGCATATACCAATGAGAGGAATGAACAGGAGTTTATCTGTTTATTGCCTGAGGACCACAAATTAAAAAAAGTTTGGCCTTAAGGGGGTATATGGGCGCAAAGGTCAGGCAGAAAATCAAAGGTAAGGGAGAAGCGTAAGGCCGAGCGGCAGGCCGCACACCTTGAAAAAGGGGCTTTGATGAAATTATACCACAGAACCTATAACGCTGAAGCTATTTTAACAGAGGGTTTTAAAGACTCTACGGGGGCATATATGACAAGTATGCTCCACACGGGAGTTTGGCTTGCAAATCAACCTCTTGATGAAAATGAAGGGGCGTGGGGAAACACTGTTTTATTGATAGAGATCCCTGAACCAGTGGTGGCTAAATTTGAGTGGATAGAAGAAGAGAAGCCCTACAGAGAATTTCTTGTACCGGCTGAAATTGTGAACAGTTATGGGGCGCCAGTTATTTACGAATTGGAGTAACACACCCCCCGGATGCGCGCGAGATGCCGGGGCCGCACCTGGGAGATCCGGAGCATAGAAGAAAAGGGAGGGTTTATGTATTGGGACTCAGAAAGCGCCAGTTTTTTTGAGGACATAGAAATAAAGTGCTCTGTTTGTGGTCAAGCCATAAAGGGGCAAGATTTGGTTTATATGCTGAGATGCAACCATGCTGATGACGATAAAAGGGAAGAGAGAATGGAAATGCTTTTTGGTGTTGACCCCTTAGGTAATTTTCACGTTTGTGAAAAGTGTGTGGAAGGAAAAACAGCAGATAAGTGGCTGGAAAGTCAATGGAGCAAAAAATATAGTTCAGGGATAAAGATTCAAAGGGTAAAATAAAAAAGAATCTCAGGCCGCCTGGAAGATCCGGGCGGCTTTTTTATTGCCTGCAGCTGCGCCCGCCTCGAAAACCACTTGCAATTATAGCGAAAATAAGTTTTTCTTGAGAGAAAATAACAGGTGAAAGGAATAGGGGATATGAGGTATTTCACGCTTGTTTTCGTCATTCTGTTTTGCCTGCAGCCGCTCACGGCCGCCGCCGAACTCTATCAATGGACCGATGAAAACGGGGTTGTTCATTTCAGCAACACGCAGCCGGATCCGGCTGCAGATGTCCAGGTGATGGAAGAAAAAGACACGGTTGACGACTCTCGGTTAAAAGAGCGCCGAGAACAACAAAGGCGGTCTTTTGAGCGCCAAAGGCGTCAAAATCAAACCCGGGACGCCTTGGAAGAACGCCAGGAAGAGGTTGATCAGCACAACTTATCAGTTTATGAACGCCGACGCGATTACCACCGGCAGCGAGCCGATTCCTACAAAGCCCTTGTTAAAAACAAAAAGCATGACTTGGATCGAGCCGAAGAGCGATATAACGAAGTTAAGCGGGAGTCCTTCAGCGACTCCAGTCGCCACAGAAAAAAGCTCAATCGATATGAAAGCCGTGTGGAAAATACTGAAACCACGATCGAGACCTACTCCGGAAAAGTGGAGTATCATGAAGGCCAGGCCGAAAATTATCAGGATCAGATTGACCAACTCAGGTGATCGGTTAATGCAACGAAAGACCATAAAACAGAGAGGTGCGGCATGGGCTCAACAATTACGATCATAATTGTCGTCATCATTGCGCTTTTCCTGTTTGGCCGGGCTTCCGGCAGCAAAGGGACCAGCTCAAAGAAAACCTCCCGCAGTAAGCCTCAAGGGCAAAACTCAAAACAGTCTGATGATAATAAAGAGTGGTTGGCCGAGCGATGGAAATTGGCTGAACAGCATCGCCAAGCTGGTGACAAGAGCATCTTTCGGGATTGGTATTTTGATCCTGTCACGGATCGGCAGAAAGAGCGACTGAAAGAAGAAGGGTGCAATAAAATCCCTTCCGATTTGACAAAGGGGCATGCCTCCGACTTGATCGGCTTGACTGAGCCCGCAGATGATCGGCACCTTGAGATCTTAAAGTTTTTCAAGGTTTCCACAAAAGGAATGAACCAGACAAAGGCCAGGCATGAGGTGGATTTATTGTTCCAGGATCCTGAAAAGGTTCAGGCTTGGGAGAACCGGCCCCCGACGCAGATGCAAAGGGAGTGCGCCAAGTTTTTTGATGTCAAGCTGCCGAAAGGCACTACCGCGCCTCAAGCTGCAAAATTGATTGATGAACGTCAATCCGAGTTGATCGAAAATGATGATCCGAAACTGGAGGAATGGGAGGGGTTCGAAAACGTAGTGGAAGAGCTCTCGGATAAGGAATTGCTCAAAGAGGATTACAATATCAAGAAACCCAGTATGGCCCTTATAAAAAACGCCCTGGAAGAACTGCAGCAGGAAGGACAATCTTATCAGGAATCCGGGGATGATGTTCAGTCGGTTGTGGATAAACTCCTGGAGCTGAAGCCGGAGCTTGAGCGGGCTTGATTCTCAGGTGTTCGGGGCGCACCTGGTTGAATTATAGGATAGAAAAAATGGATATGGCGATGGAAATCAGAGAGTTGATTGCAAATAACCAGGGCGCCTTTTTAATGCTCATCGGAACCATTTCAGGGGTTATTATCGCACAGGCAGGGTATTTATTCTCCAAATGGGTGGATCATAGAAACGACTTGGCAGCCAGGCGAATGGAAGCAGTAATAGATCTGAAAAAGGAGCATCTTGTTAAGCCTGTCATTTCTTTTATTGATCGAGACCTGAAGCTGATGCAAGGGGCCTATGCCAAAATATTTGAATCTGATGAAAGCGGGCCGCGCTTTGAGATAGATGGGGCGCATATCTTTGAACTTTCATCAGCTCAGGCAAGAGTGAACAGTATAGGCGACAGGCGCTTGAAGGAGAAGTTTAGCGACTTTTCCCGGGTGAGGATCACAGTGGGCACGATTGCGGCAGAGAAAAAGACTGATGAAGCGCATAGAGAGCTTGAGAAGGCAATCTATTTGGCCAGTGAGGTTTTGGGTTTATTGTTCAAAAATCTGGAGTGTTCAGGAAAATAGAGATCAAATCCGCTGAGATTCTTTTGGAATAGTCTTTTTATTTGATGAGGGCCGGGCGATGTCGCCCGAGCCCCAATTTAAAGGGAGGGTTTGACATGAAAAAAGTTTTGCTATTGATTGTGTGCTTTGCGTCTCTCTCAACGATTGCGCTCTGCCAGGAAATAACCCCAAACCAGCTGCGGAAAGAATTTAAAGAAAATGAATTCGCGTTTGAAGAAAAGTATAAAGGGAAAGAGATCATCATTACCGGGAAGGTCGAAGAGGTCGGCAGGCAAATGATTTCCGGTCAGCCAAAAATTTCCTTTGACGCAGGGGGGTTGTATTTTGTGCATTGCAGGCTTCCTGAGGACAGTAAGTCGTCTTTGGCAAAAATAAGCCCCGGCGACAAACTGAGCCTGAAGGCTATATATGACAAGAAATCAGTTACAACCCTGTTTTTTGACTGCGAACTGCCTTAAGGGATAAGCTGGAAATGATAACGGGAGCCGGTCAGGGGGTGCCCTAGCCGGTTTTTTTGTTTGAAAAGGTTGTACGGGGGGAATCGGTTGTACAGTAGTTGTACAAATTCGATTTCTTAAACATGGTCAAGGCTGAAAACCTGGTGCCCCCGGCAGGGATCGAACCTGCGGCGCATGGATTAGGAATCCATTGCTCTATCCACTGAGCTACGGGGGCTCTGGAAATGATTTGAATTTGGATACCATAATTAAATAATGCTTTCAAGTACCGAATCTATTTATGTACCGAATCTATTTATTTATTTGCACCTGAATTGAGCGTTTCAGATTTTTAAAAGCATGATATTGTAAAGGATTATAGCCATTTATATTTAAAAATCTGAAACGATCAATTTAGGTTGCAGTTGGATGCGTATGATGTTTTGATAATTTCTGATGCCGGATTCGACATTTGCAGTTAAATCGGGTAGGATGCTATTAAACAGGAAACATGCTACATACGCAGGAAACATGCCACATACGGAGGTAAATTTCATGCCTGATATCGATGTTGATGCACCCGGAAAAACCATTATGCTCATGGGCAACGAAGCCATTGCACGCGGTGCGATAGAGGCGGGGATAGGATTTGCGGCTTCCTATCCGGGCACGCCTTCCTCGGAAATTCTGCCCGCCCTGGCGGAAATCGGGAAGCGCAAAAACATTTATGCAGAATGGTCGGTAAACGAGATGACGGCCCTTATGAATGCAGCAGCGGCGGCCACGGCAGGGGTCCGCGCCATGGCCTCCATGAAGCAGAACGGGACCAATACGGTGGTTGATTTTATTTCCACGCTGATGTCCAACACCCTCAGGGGCGGAAGCGGCCTGGTGCTGATAAATGCCGATGACCCTGGGCGAAGGGCCAGCCCGAACGAGCAGGACACAAGGGGCATTGCCAAGACGTTCGATGTTCCCATGCTTGAGCCCGGCAATTTTCAAGAAGCCAAGGACATGACCAAATGGCTGTTTGATCTTTCCGAGGAATTAAACTGTATGGTCATGATGAGAGCGGTTGCCAAAATTTCCCATACCCATGGAAATGTCACATTGGGGGAGCTTCCCGCAGGGGAAAACAAGGCGCATTTTGATCTTGTGCCCAGGATTCCGCCTGCAGACAGGATGGAGCTTCACGCCCGGGCCCATGACAGGCTTGACATGGCCATGGAAAAATTCGAGGTTTCGCCGTTTAATAGTTATACAGGGCCTGATGCGCCTGATCTTCTGGTTATAACCTGCGGTGCCTCTTTTCTCTATACAATGGATGCGGTAAGGATGCTGGGGCTCGCCGACAGGGTAGGGGTGCTTAAACTCGGTACAATCTGGCCTTTGCCTGAAAAACTGGTTGAAAAACACCTTGAGAAAACCGGACAGGTCCTTTTTATAGAAGAGGTTCACCCGTTTGTTGAGCAAAGCGTCATGGAAATGACAGCTGCGCTCGGCCCCGGGGGGCCGCGTCCCAGGTTTTACGGCAAACGTTCAGGCCATATACCTTCCACCGGAGAGCTGACGCCTGATGAGGCCATAAAGGCAATAGCCTCTCTTACAGGGTCGTCATACCAGTCCCGCGATCCTGAATATACAGGGAAAGTACAGGAGGCCTCAAAAGAGGAAGTTACTCTGCGGCTGGGAACGCTGTGCCCTGGCTGCCCGCACAGGGGAAGCTATTGGGCGATTCATCGTGCTCTTAAGCTGGACGGACGCGACGGGTTTGCAACCGCTGATAATGGCTGCATGAGCGCTGGCTATGGCCCCGGAGGATTCTTTGCAGCCAAAATAGGCGGGGCTATGGGCGGAGGAGTAGGATTTGCGGACGGTTACGGAAAGCTGGGGCGTTTTGGTTTTGATCAGCCCGTGGTTGGGGGAATCGGGGATTCTACGTTTTATCATGCCGGAATTCCCGCCCTGCTCAATGCTGTCTGGAACAGGTCAAATTTCACCCTTGTTGTCTATGATAACAGCACCACAGCCATGACAGGCTTCCAGCCTCATCCGGGTACCGGAAGGACCGCTATGGGCGAAGCTGAAAGGATTGTTCCCATTGAGGACATCTGCAGGACCTTCGGGGTAAGGGTTGAGATATGCGATCCCTTTGAGATAGAAGAAACCACCGAGGTCATGCTTGATTTACTGGCAGATGAAGACAGGGGTCCCAGGGTTGTGATCATGCGCCGGGAGTGCGAACTCCAGAGGGCAAGGCGGGAGGGCCGGCCTTATGAAGTGTGGGTCAACCAGGACAAGTGTTTTGGCGAGGAGTGCGGCTGCGACCGTTTATGTGTAAGGATATTTCGTTGTCCGGGGCTTAAATGGAATGAAAAGACGGGCAAGTCGGAAATAGACGAGGATCTGTGCTGCGGGTGCGGTATGTGCACACAGATTTGTCCGCAGGCGGCCATTGAGAAGAAATCGGCTGTATAAGTAGAATCAAACCAAATGGGAGGCGCAGCAGATCATGGAAGAACTCATTAAAGACCCGTTTAGCCTCATTATTATAGGTGTTGCCGGCCAGGGAAATGTGATGACATCCTTTCTTGTATGCAACGCCATGGTGAACCAGGGCTACAAAGTAACCTTTTCCCAGACATATCCCGCACAGCAGCGCGGCGGGTCGGTTATAAATTATATAAGGATCTCAAGGGACATCCAGGCGAGCCCGATTATCCCTGAGGGGCGGGCGGATGTCATAGTTGGAATGGAGCCGATGGAGGCCATGCGAATGCTTAATCAGTACGGTAATCCAGAAGTGACCTCCATTGTAAATCCCAGAGCCATACACCCCATGGATACAACCGGCCAGGGGGTAAAATACCCTGAACTGGACAAGCTTTTAGATGATATAAAAGCGCTTTCCGCCAGAACCTGGATAGTTCCGGCATCAACAGAAGCCCGCAAACTGGGCAATCCTATTATAGCCAATGTCATACTCACCGGAGTTCTTGCAGGCACAGGTCTGCTTCCCCTGGACCGGGGTACGATGACGCAGGTTCTTCAGGAGCGTTTTCCCAAAGCCCTTGATATTAATATAAAGGCCTTTGACAAGGGTGTTGAGTTAGCAGAGCATGCTGCCGCAAGTAAGTAGTATACAGGGGTTCTTTTTTAAGCACCGGAGCGGCCGGCTTTAGAGGAGGATCTGAACCTGTAGGTTACAAGCTGCTTTTCCACGGCGTTTATAAATTCACGGGCATTGTCCGGGGGTGTTGTAAAAAGACTGATTAATACAAAAAGGATCAGGGTGATGCCGCCTCCCCACACAGAGGGCCACCATCCCAGAGGATAAAACCCGGAAAGATACATTGCCGCGGTTGCAATTCCGCCTATGATCATGGATGCAATGGCTCCTGCAGCAGTTGCCCGGGTCCAGAAAAAAGCTGCAATGATCGCAGGTGCCATCACCAGCAGGCCGCCCGAGGCCATGCTCGATATTACCGTGATCAGGCCGGGCTGAAACCAGGCAAATACTATGCAGGCCGCAAGCAGAAACAGTATTACAATTTTTCCGAGGCTCCGTTCGGTTTCTTCGGATATATCCGGATTGAGGTTCCTGGCGATATCCCGGGCAAAAAGGGAGCCCAGTGTAAGGACAATGGATCCGAGGGTCGAGGTGGCGGCTGCAAATATGCCCACAAATATTATGATGCCCAGAAGAGAAGGAACCTGGCCCAGCATGTGAGGCATTGCCTTGTCCGGGTTTTCAAGGCCGGGAAAGATTATGGCCGCCTCCAGGCCGAAAAGGGTGCTTATAATGGTGTAGAGAAAACCGAAAAGTGCGAAATAGATCACCATGCGCCGCAGGCTGACAATGGATTCCGGTATATACATGCGCTGGGATACCTGGGGATTGGTAAGGGCAAAAAATGCCCATGGAAGAGTCAGGCCGATAAAGAATTCAGGCGACCAGTCAAACTTGAGCAGCTCCGGGATCTTTTGTTCCGCCTCTATTGCAAACAGGGCGGGGGAGCCGAAAAAATGGTAGAACGTAAACAGAAGGGCAATCACTGATGTGACCATCATGGTCACGGCCTGAAATGCGTCTGTCCATGCAACCGAGCGCATGCCCGCCCATAATGCCGAAAATCCTGAAAGGGCCGCCATGATAAAAACGCCTGCCATAAAATGAATCTGTCCGCCGGTTATTCCCTCGACCAGAAGGCCCATCCCCATAAGCTGGACCGAAGCATAGGGTATAAGCATGAAAAATGAGACAGCCGCAGCTACTACAGCCACCCACCTGTTTTTGTAGCGGTTGGAAAGAAGTTCCGGCGGTGTTATATGACCGTACCAGTTTCCTACAATCCAGAAGCGGGGCCCGAAGGTTATCAGAAAAAGCACGGTAAATATAAGATAGGTCATTTCAAAGCCCAGGGCTCCGACCCCCGAGCGGTAGGTAAGCCCCACCAGACCAACGAGCATGAATGCGCTGTAGGTGGTGGCGGCATATGTCATGCCGGAAACAAAGCCACGGAGCCTTCTTCCTCCTATAAAAAATTCACTTGCCCCGGGCCTCATGTTTTTTCTGGCGGCAGCGGCTATACAGAGGGCAGCCGCAGTCCAGCCTATCATTGCAATCCAGACATACAGGGGGTTCACGGCTTTTTACCCCATTGGTTTGTGTAGATTACAGCAAATAGGAGGACAAGAAATGTAAGAAGTGTCCAGAACAGAAAGCTTGCCCATAGTGCTGCAATTTCCCCGATAAGAAAATACGGCACTATAAGGTCAACAACGGTGATTACTGTGAGTATGATAAGAAAATAAAGCCCGCGCATTTATATAAAGTCGTTGGTAAATTTTTCCCCCGCAGCCGGACTTATTCAAGGTGAAGGGTTTGGCCCGGGTAAATGCGGGAATTTTTATCCAGTTCGTTTATAATAAGGAGGCGTTCTAAATTCATGTTATGGCGCCTGGCAATGGTATAGGGTGAATCGCCCTTTTTTACACTATATGCACTCCTGCCTTCAGTTTTGCTGGCGGGGACTTCAAGCTTCTGGCCTATATGAAGGTTTACGGAATCCAGATTGTTTAATTCCTTAATTTTCTTGGTGGTCGTGTTGTAGCGTTTTGCCAGAACCCAGAGGGAATCGCCGCGTTTGACCTCGTAATCTATCACCCGTTCCTTCTCGGGCGAGCTGCCCCGGGAGGCGAAGGTGCCTGCCTGGGGGATTTTCAAAAGTTGCCCTGCAATTATGTAGTCTTCCATGCTAATATTGTTGTACCAGGCGATTTTTTTTGCCGTGGTATTGTATTTGGAGGCGATTTTTGACAGGCTCTCTCCTTTCTTCGCCCGGTGGTAAAGTATATTATGGGGGCTTTGATATTGTTCTTCTATGTCATCGAGCTTTGCCAGCAGGGTTTCTTTGCTGGCCGGGGGGATACGCAGATTGTAGTTTTCCTCCGGCAGCATCTTGTATCTGAGTTCCGGGTTGAGCAGGGTCATTTTA
Organism: Desulfobacterales bacterium; assembly: GCA_046540355.1. Taxonomy (GTDB): domain Bacteria; phylum Desulfobacterota; class Desulfobacteria; order Desulfobacterales; family Desulfosalsimonadaceae; genus Desulfosalsimonas. Next base: position 3,765 of record JBKHFD010000034.1, on the reverse strand, counting down.
TCCTCCTCAATATCCATGGCCTCGGCAATGTTTTTTAGCGCAAGCTGTTTGTCGACCTCCACGGTTTCAAATTTGAGCTTCGGTTCCGGCTCGATTTCATCCAGGCCGTATTTTTCCTTGTTGTTTATGATATGAAGGGCGGCCATGAATTTGGGCACATAGCTTGCGGTCTCCATGGGAAGCTGCTGGTAAAGATCCCAGAAATCGTCAAGATAATTTATATTTTGGGTCCGGATCACGTTAAGCACGCGCCCGGCCCCGCAGTTATAGGCGGCAAGTACGGTTTTCCAGTCCCCGAAGATTTCATGAAGCTCCTTTAAGTATTGGATTGCCGCCTCAGTTGATTTGAAGGGATCAAGTCTTTCATCTATGTACCTGTCTCTTTCAAGGCCGTATTTATGGCCTGTGGATGCTATGAACTGCCACATCCCAAGCGCCCTTGCAGAAGAAAGCGCATTGGTTTTAAAGCCGCTTTCCACAAGAGGCAGCCATGACAGCTCTTCAGGCAGACCGGCTTCCTCGAGTTTCTCCACGATATAGGGCCGGTACATACCGGAACGGCGGTAGGAGTTTATGAAGAATTTTTTGGCTGGGCCATCTGTAAAACGTAGGATTTCTTTTTCCACGTACTCGTTGTCTGAAATGGGAATTGCGTTATGATTCCCCTTTACCGTGGTATAGCGGGATGAATAGATTTCAAGAATACGCTTTGAAATCATAAATCGCAGATCATCTTTCTGCTGGCTAAATTTTGGGGCGTCCACGGTTTTGGTGTTAACTATAAGCGCATATGCATTGTCCAGGGCTTCCAGGGCATTTTCAAGCTCACCCTGCTGCCAGTAGTCCTGGGATGCCTGGTAGAACTCCAGGGACTTGTCAAACCGCGATTGGATCCGTATACGTCTGGATTCTTCAGAGTCTTGCTGCTCGGCCTCTTCCTCTGCTTTTTCCTTCGCATCTTCCTTTGCCTCTTCCAGGGGCATTATTGGTAAATATTCAACCTTTTTTCCCCCGTCCTCTTCTTCATCTTTTTTTTCAGATTGTTCAGCCCCCTTATCTTTCTTTTTCTCTGCGGAAGCTTCGGATTCGGTATCGCTTTTTCCAAAAGGAAAAGTTTTATCAGTCCATCCCGAAACACTGGCGCATCCGGTAATGAGAAAAGGTGCGGCAATTATAATCAGAAATATTGTGAAGGTTTTTAAAAAAGGGGCTTTGCCGTTAAGGGAAAAATGAGCTTTCATATGCGCAGTTTTAAACCTCGCCATAGAGAGTTGATGGTTTTTAGTATAAAATCAAACAGTTCTCAAATAGTAAAATTATAAATATATCAGCCGGTCCTATATATTGTCAAGATATATTGTCAAGGCTAAGCAACTTCCGGTAAATATTCTATCATCTTTTACAGGGTTGCGGAAAAATAATTTACCACCAAAGGTTTTAGATTAACTGTCGCATGGGCATATACATGCATCTGGAATTTCCGGCACCAGCGGGGCTTGACAACCGGAAGTTTTATCTATATATTTCAATTTAACGATATAAAGACTTTATATAAAAACCGGTGCTCACAAGAGGTGGAAAATGAAAAAAATCACAAGAGTTATGAAGGCTTTGTCAGATCCCACCCGCATAAAGATAATAAAAATGCTCCAGCGCAGGAAGATGTGCGTATGCGAGATTCAGGAAGTCCTGGGTATTGCCCAGTCAACTGCCAGCAAGCATTTAAAGATCCTCGAGGAAGCCGGGCTGGCCACTTATAAAAAAGACGGTCTGTGGGTCAACTATACCCTGGCAGATGGCTCTGACAGCCCTTATGCGGCCACCATGCTGGGCAGTCTGCGTCACTGGCTCGAAGATGATCCCGAAGTGGCAGTATTAACCGACAGGCTTCCGGAGGTCAGGCGCGAAAACATTTGCCGTATCCAAACTACCAGGGTGCAAAAGGCCCGCGCTTGATGATCTCAAATAAATTATTATATTCAAATTTAACGAAATGTTGAATCGGTTTAGCCTTCACCGGATTCACAAGAATCACCATCAAATCAAAATAAGGAGAGCGATCATGGAAATCAAGGTTTTGGGCCCGGGATGCCCCAAATGCCAGCAGGCAGAGGAAAACGTCAAACAGGCAGTCTCAGAGGCGGGCGTGGAAGCAGATATTGAAAAAGTGACCGACACCATGGAAATCGCCACATACGGAGTTTTCGGCACCCCTGCAGTGGTGGTGGACGGAGAGGTAAAGACAGTGGGCAAAATTCCCGGTAAAGACGATGTCCTTAAATGGATCAAGTAACAGTCCCGTTTATATTAAAAAGGAAAGAGTAAAATGCTGCTTCAGTCCTGCACCAAAGACATCTTCCGGCCGGAATGCAACCCGAGCTTTGAATCGGTGCACTGCATTGCCCGGCTGGATCAGGACATTTCGGCAGCCCTGCCTTACCTGAATGCTGAGCTGGCAGGCATCCAGTATTTTAAGGATCCGCCTGCGGTAATGTTTCATGTCTTGCGGGATTTGGCTTCGGGTAAAAGCGGGAAACCAAACATATTTTTTATACCGAGTATTCAGACAGGTTGCTTATGAAATCAAAATCCAAAAAAATCATTATAATTGTTACGGCAGTTGTTGCAGCCGCAGCGGTACTGGGATTGCTGCAGGCGGAAACCCTGTTTCAATCTGCTTCTCAATCTGATTCGCAGGAGACCGGCGGAGATTCCCCTGCTCCCGGCAGGGTCGTCATGCTGGATCTGGGTGCGGACAAGTGCCAGCCATGCAAAATGATGGCCCCGATCTTAGAGGAGGTCAAAGAAGAATATAAAGGCAGCGCAGAGATCGTTTTCATCGACGTGTGGAAAAAGCCGGAAGTGGCAGAAGAATACGGCATCCGCGCCATTCCAACCCAGATCTTTTACAATGAAAAAGGAGAAGAGGTCAGGCGCCACACCGGATTCATGGACAAGAAAACAATTGTTAAAAACCTTTCCGAGCTGGGGGTGGACAGGCCGGAAAAATATCAGGACCTGTGAGCCGGCAGCAGCCAAAAACAAAAGAACCTGAAACAAAGGCGGCAGAAAATATGGAACCAGGCTGGGCAAGGCTGATAAAGGCCATGGGACAAGCGGCGGCAATTATTGCCGCCGCCTGCATACTTGCGGCCTGCGTAAACCTGCTGCGTGAAGATGGCATAGCGTTTGTGGGCGACTGGTCCACGGATTCTCGCTTTGCAGATGATTCAGGACACAGCCTTGTGATCAGCTTAAAAGAGGCCAGCCGCCTGTATGCGGAAAACGAGGCCGTGTTCGTGGACGCCCGCCCCAAAAGCCAGTATGACCAGGGCCGCATTGAAGGAGCAGTAAGTCTGCCCTGGCAGGAGGTAAATGAGCGCTTCATGGAAGTTGCAGACCAACTGGAGGGCGGAAAAACCATCATTTGTTACTGTGACGGGGAAAGCTGCGAACTTAGCCACGAGCTGGCGTTATTTCTTGCCGATATGGGGTTTGAAGACGCCCGTGTACTGATAGACGGCTGGACAAAATGGCGGCAGGCAGGGCTTCCCACACAAACCGGAGACCAGGGCAATGAATAAGGCGCATTTTTTAAAAACAGAGAAAACCTGGTTTGTTGCTGCAAGGATTTTCATGGGCGCGGTGTTTTTATATGCCAGCTATGACAAGATCCTAAATCCGCAGGCCTTTGCAGAAGCAGTCTACAACTACCAGATTCTGCCCGATTTCGCGGTCAACGCCACTGCCCTGGTTCTGCCGTGG
>JBKHFD010000033.1:0-17644 GCA_046540355.1 Desulfobacterales bacterium | reverse complement strand
TTTAAGGAGGAGAATCAGACATGGACGTTCTTGCCATAAACGGAAGCCCGAGAAAAAAAGGCAATACATCGGCTCTTATCCGGGCGATTCTGGACGGTGCCGCCTCTGCCGGGGCACAAACCACCGAGGTGGTTCTTCATGACTTGAATATGAAAGGCTGCCAGGGATGTTTTTCCTGCCGGAAAAATCATGGTGTCTGCGCACAAAAAGACGAGCTCAGCCCGTATCTGGAAATGGTAAAGACCTGCACGGCTTTTGTCGTGGGATGCCCGATTTACATGTACAGGATTTCTGGGCAGATGAAGCTTTTCGTTGACAGGGCCTATTCCCTCTACATGCCCAAACCCGGCGGAGGCTATACCCCTGCGGTGCCTGCGGGCAAGAAATTCGCCATGGTTACATCCCAGGGCGCGCCTGATCCCGAACAGTATCACCGTTCACTCCGCTGGCTTGCAGGAATGGCCGGCACGGGATTCGGGATGGAGGAGGTCGGCAGGATTATTCATACCAACAGTGAAAAAAATCCGGCGGCCCAAGATCCGGAGCTTTTAAAGAAAGCTGCTGATATAGGACGCAGCCTTGTCGGCTAACGGAGAATCCCGGCTATTTTTTCTGCCACAAGGCCGGCATCCGTTCCGGAAGTATTTATTAGAACTGCAAACCTGAAAAAATCATCGTTTTTTTCAATGTAACCGGCCCGGCTGCTTAGGCCGTCCAGTGTCCCGGTTTTGCGGTAAATCCCGTTTTCTTCAGGCAGAAGACTGTAATACCGCGCAAAGGCATCGAGCACCGGCATAAACATCCGTGCACTCATGCGGTTTTGCCTTGATATGCCTGATCCTTCAGCCAGCCCGGCAATGATTCCAAGTTCTTGATCCGCATACCGCCCCATGGCCCTCAATCCCTTTTCAAGCGTGGCAGGCGGGCCGTATGCTTTTGCTCCTGCCGTCAAAAGAATCTGGTTTGCAACAAAATTATTTGAATATTCCATTAGCTGCGCCACGACTTCTCTTAACGCAAACCTTGAATTATGCCTGTAGATAAGCCGGTGTTTTTCCGCCCCGGCCCGGCCGGACCTTATTTGCCCTGAAACCTCCGCGCCCTGGTCCTGAAGAAAATATTTAAACAATTGGCCGGCGTATATAAGATTTTCACTTTTTACCGATGAAAGAAGTATCCTTTCACCAGGTGCGTTCTCTTTTTCAAGCCGTTTCATAACAACGGGCAGTAACGGCGTCTGGGGTTCTGCGCTTATATATCCGCTGTTTACCTTTTTCAGGTTAACGGTATTGAAATTAGCGCAAAACGCCCCCACGGGCGCATCATAAGGCTGAGAGGAATTGTCGCGCGCACCGGGGATTTTAATATCCGGTGCAAAATATGAATCATCAAGGACAATATCGTTTATATTTGCGGCCTTCCCGGCAAGTATTTCAGCAATTTTTTCCACCTCCTCTGATACAAGCAAAGGATCGCCGTATCCCTTTATAAAGAGATTGTTGTCCCGATCAAGGTAGAATTCGGTTTTAAACCTGAAATCAGGCCCCAAATGGTAAAATGCCGTCAGGGCGGTTAAGATTTTTATTGTGGAGGCGGGAATAAGGCTCTTGTCAGGATTTTTGGCAAAAAGGATTTCATTTTCCGGACCCATTACCACCACGCCGTCCCGTTTGCCGAGCATGGTGTCAAGTTCATCCCATTTTCCGCCAAGAGCCGCGGCCGGGGCAAAAAGGATAAATGCGGCGGCAAGTGCTGCCGGGGCAAAAAAAGTCAGTTTCATGGGATGTTTTCTTTTAAGCACCCGGTCGGCTGTCCACAATAAGTGTCACCGGGCCGTCATTTATCAGGCTTACGTCCATCATGGCCTGAAACCGGCCGGTTTCGGCTGAAACGCCCTTTTTTCTGACCTTGTCAACAAACCGGAGATAAAAGGATTCAGCCTTTTCGGGATCAGCCGCTTTTACAAAAGACGGCCTTCTGCCCTTGCGGCAGTCGCCGAGAAGAGTGAACTGGGATACCACAAGCATCTGTCCGCCTGTATCAATGAGGGATCTGTTCATCTTTCCTTCATCATCTCCAAAAATGCGCAGATTTACGACTTTGTCTGCAGTATATGAGATGTCTGACTCTGTATCAGAGTCCGCGACTCCGAGCAGAACCAGCAGTCCCGGGCCGATGCTTCCTGCGGTTTCGTCTTCCACGCTCACGGACGCTTTTTTTACCCTTTGTATGACTGCAAGCATATTAATTGCCAATTATGATTGATGGCACCGTTATACCTGATATATGTTTTCCACCGAACTTGTGTCAAGGAAAACTCTGCATAAATTCAGAAAGAATTAGCCCGGATGCCTCAAATCCCTTGACATATTCCATCCTGCTGGCATAAATTTAAAGACTTTTGAATAACTTTTCAGTTTAGCAGCTTACTTGAACCTGAATTTAGGTTGAAACAAACCGGAAACAGAGGATGCATCCGATGGACTATAAAAAAACCCTTAATCTTCCGCAGACCGGCTTTCCGATGAAGGCAAGCCTTGCAGCAAGAGAACCCGAGCAGTTGAAGAAATGGGAAAATGAAAACCTGTACGAACTTATCCGCAGCCGATCAGGCGGCAGACAGCCCTTTATACTTCACGACGGCCCGCCTTACGCCAACGGCAATATTCACATAGGCACCGCTTTAAACAAAATATTAAAGGACATTATTGTGCGAAGCCGCCAGATGGCGGGTTTTAATGCCGAATACGTTCCCGGCTGGGACTGTCACGGACTTCCCATTGAACACAATGTGGACAAGACACTGGGGCAGAGGAAAAAATCCATGTCCAGCGCGGAAATCCGGCAGGAATGCAGGAAATACGCCGAAAAATACATTGACGTGCAGCGCGGGGAATTCAAACGTCTCGGCGTGATGGGAGACTGGAAAAATCCCTATCTTACCATGAATTACGCATACGAAGCGGAAATTGCCCGTCAGTGCTGCAAATTTGCCCTAAAGGGCAGCCTCTACAGGAGCAGAAAACCCATATACTGGTGCTGCAGCTGCGGCACCGCACTTGCCGAGGCGGAGATCGAGTACGGGGACGAATCATCCCCCTCTATTTACACAGCATTCCCGATGGCAGACGACCCCGGGAGCATCGATTCCGCGCTTGCCGGCAAAAACGTGTCGGTGGTAATCTGGACTACAACTCCCTGGACTCTTCCGGCCAATCTGGCGGTTGCCCTTCATCCCGAATTTAAGTACGCTGCGGTGGAAACCCCGAATCACGGCGTATTGATACTTGCCCGGGATCTTGTGGAAACCTGCATGAACGTGTTCGGTATAAACGATTATAAGATCATCGCGGAAATCAATCCTTTGGACATGGAAAACATGCGGCTTAAGCATCCGTTTATAGACCGCACCTCCCTTGTGGTCCTGGCAAGGCATGTCACCCTTGAAAGCGGCACAGGATGCGTTCATACCGCCCCGGGACACGGAAGAGAGGACTATGAGCTCGGCCTTGACTACGGTCTTGAAGTATATTCTCCGCTGGATGAAAGGGGCCGCTTTACGGGCGAGGTGCCGGAGTATGAGGGGAAATTCGTTTTTGACGCGGATCCCGAAATAATGGAGCGCATGAAAAAGGACGGAACTCTTCTTGCCTCCCGGCAGATGACCCATTCATATCCCCACTGCTGGAGATGCAAGAAGCCGGTTATTTTCAGGGCCACTCCACAGTGGTTTATTTCAATGGAGAAAACAGGCCTCAGGCAAAGGGCCCTGGAAGCCATTGACACAGTTGAATGGATTCCGGCATGGGGCAGGGAACGGATATACAGCATGATAAAGCACAGGCCGGACTGGTGTGTATCGCGCCAGCGGGCCTGGGGTGTGCCCATAACCATGTTTTACTGCGCACACTGCGGCGAGCTGATTATAAACGATGAAATTACCGACAGGGTTTATTCCGAGTTCCTGGAACACGGGGCTGATATCTGGTTTGAAAAAGACGCCGGCTTTTTTCTGCCGGAGAACACGGCCTGCCACGAATGCGGAGGAAGATCTTTTGAAAAAGAATCCGATATCCTTGACGTCTGGTTCGATTCAGGGGTCAGCCACGCCGCGGTTCTCGAGGCGCGCGAAAATCTGACCTGGCCCGCGGACCTTTACCTGGAGGGCTCGGACCAGCACAGGGGCTGGTTTCATTCCTCGCTCTTAACGGCGGTTGAGCACAAGGGGGCCGCACCCTATCGTTCGGTTCTCACCCACGGTTTCGTGGTGGACGGAGAAGGCAAGAAGATGTCGAAATCCCAGGGCAACGTAATCGCACCCAACAAGGTTATAGACAAGTACGGTGCGGAAATTCTGAGGTTGTGGGTGGCGGCATCCGACTACAAGGACGATGTAAGGATTTCAGAGAACATACTTAAGCAGTTAAGTGATGCGTACAGAAGAATACGCAATACCTGCAGGTTTATGCTCGGAAACCTCTATGATTTTGATCCCGTGCAAAACGAGGTATCTCCTTCAGAGATGAAGGATATGGACCGGTTCATGCTCCACAGGCTCCAGGATTTGATCCAGAGGTGCAGGAATGCCTATGACGCATACGAGTATCACGTGGTGTATCATTCCCTGTACAATTATTGCACAATTGATCTGTCTTCCGTATATCTGGACGTGTTAAAAGACCGTTTGTATACTTCACCCGCCGCATCCGGACCCAGAAGAAGTGCGCAGACGGCTATGTTTAAAACTCTTGAGGCTATAACGCGAATAATGGCGCCGGTTCTGCCATTTACAGCAGAAGAGATCTGGTCTTACATGCCGCAGTGGCAGGGGATGGAAAAGAGCGTTCATCTGGCGGATTTTCCTGAAACGCAGCCGCAACTGCGCGACCAGGAACTTTCTGAAAAATGGGAGACTCTTCTCAGGGTCAGGGGAGAGGCGACCAAGGCAATGGAGGACGCCCGGGCGCAAAAGATAATAGGCCATTCACTGGATGCCGCCCTAAGCCTGGCTGCGGCCCCGGATCTCCATGCACTGCTTGAATACTACAGCTCCGAGCTTCGCCCCTTTTTCATCGTCTCCTCGGTCTCTTTTATACCCATTGAACAGGCGGACGGCTCATTTTCAGAGACATCCGTGGAAGGACTTAAAATCCGCGTTGAGCCTTCTTCGGCTGAAAAATGTCCGCGCTGCTGGGTTCATGACGAAACTGTGGGCGCAGACAGCAGGCATCCTGAAATCTGTAGCAGGTGCAGCAATGCGCTTGCCGAAACCGGGGCATAGGTTAAAAAAGCATGAATCCTGTCAAAAAACATGGGCTTTTTATCGGCTGCGCGGCGGGAGCCGTTCTGGCGGATCAGATATCAAAATGGATGATATTAAATATAATACCTCTTTACCGGCACATTGAAGTAATACCGGGTCTTTTCAACATAGTACATTACAGAAATCCCGGCGGGGCATTTGGGCTGTTTGCTTCAAACAGCGGTTTTTACCTGTCGCTTGTATTTCTGGTGGTGACAATTGCGGCCATGGGGCTGATTATTTACCTGTATTCCGGCCTTCCGGCTCAAAGCCGGCTTCCGGCCGCCGGACTGGCCCTTGTGTTCGGGGGGGCTGCCGGAAACATTATCGACAGGCTCAGATTTGGCAACGTGGTTGACTTTATTGACGTATATGTGGGGGATTATCATTGGCCTGCGTTCAATATTGCGGACAGCGCAATTTCCGTGGGAGTGATAATATTTGCAGGATATGTTATATTTAAAAAAACGCCCGGATTTTAATCATGTTTCCCGTTATATTTGAATACGGCAGATTTGCGCTCCATACCTATGGTTTTTTCATTGCCTTAGGGATGCTTGCGGCCATACTGATGGTGCGCCGTGAGGGAAAAAGACTCGGTCTTGATCCCAACAGACTAACAGATCTTTGCTTTTATCTTGTCATTGCTTCAATTCTTGGCTCCCGCCTGTTTTTTGTAGCCTTAAACTACGAGTACTTCATCGAAGCCCCTCTTGAAATATTTAAAATCTGGAGCGGGGGGCTGGTTTTTTACGGCGGATTTATAGTTGGTTTTGCAGCCGCAATTGCCCTTGTTCAAGCCTACCGGCTTCCGCTCGGCAAGATTGCCGATATTGCCGGGCTTGCAATACCCCTGGGGCATTTTTTCGGAAGGCTCGGCTGTTTTTCCGCAGGATGCTGCTACGGCAAAACCTGCGATCTGCCCTGGGCCGTGGCCTTTTCGCACTCCGAGGCTCTCGCACCCTTAAATGTCCCGCTGCACCCCACGCAGCTTTATGCCGCCGCGGCAAACCTTTTCATATTCCTGGTACTTATGGGTTTGCGGAAAAAAAAGAGGTTTCACGGCCAGATTTTTCTGCTCTACATTTGCCTCTATGGGGTGCTTCGTTCTGTTATTGAAATATTCAGGGGAGACGACCGGGGCGGCCTTGTTCTGGACGTCCTGTCAGTTTCCCAGACACTGGGCATCGCCGCGGCGGTTTTTTCCCTTGCGGTGCTCGTCTTCCTGGAAATAAAGACACGACGCGCGTAAATATTTATGCCGGAAATTCAGTTTACAGATATATACGGCCATCTCCGCTCCTGCCGCAAAACCGGCTTTACCGCGTTTTATCTGATCCACGGGGATTCCTACCTGCGTCGGCAGGCAGCGGATTTTGTTACAGCCGAGATTCTTCCCGATGCCGAGCTGCGCCCGGTTTACGTGGAAACGGTTGAGGCCGGGGATAACGGCGGTGCAAGTGATGCGGTGGAGCGGGCCGGGACGTATTCTTTTTTTGCCGGGCCCAAGGTGGTGGTCTTTAAGGCAGGGGATCTTGCAAAGAAAAACCAGGAACAGGCTGAAATTTTAAAGTCTGCAATCAACAGGGGGCTTCCTGAAAATCATTTTTTTATTGTCGAGGCGGACGCGGTTGACAAGCGCACCGGGCTTTACAGGGCATTTAAAAACAGCGGCACTGTTGTGGACTGCTCCATTCCCTCCGGCAGCAGAAAGGCGGATCGCGATGCCCGGCGCCTTATACTGCAGTCAATTGCAAGGCAGGCCCTTGAAGGTCGCGGCAAATCCCTGGACGGTGATGCATTTGAAAAAATTCTTGAACTTACCGGACCGGATCCGGGAAGTTTTGCCGCAGCGCTTGACAAGCTTGCAGTTTTTGCAAAAGACCGCGGCCGTATCACCAAACAAGACGCAGAAGCCTTGCTTTCCCAAAGCCGTGAAGATCCGGTCTACCTTTTTACCAACGCCCTTGGGGAAAAAAACCCCGATTTGGCATTATATTATCTTGATTCCCTTCTATCCTCGGGTTTTCACTACGCGCAGCTGCTTGCCGCCATGGCCAATCAAATACGCAGGCTCGAAGCAGTAAAGGGGTTTTTGGCCGGCAGCGGGGGAAGGCTCTGGGAGCAGGGCATGCCGTTTGAAAGGTTTAAAAAACAGGTTATGCCCGCAGTTAGCGAACATGACAAAGCGGTTTCAGAGTTTGCCGAAGACGTAAGAAAAAACCTGCAGACCGAAGCCCGGACCGAAATGGTGGTTGCAAAAAACCCGAACAATCCTTTTCCGGTATACCAGAATTTTATCCAGGCCGGCCACTATACAGCCGAAAAACTCGATGAGGCGATATACACGCTTCACCGGGCAGATGTAAGGCTGAAAACGACTGGATATTCCCCGAAATATGTGCTGGAATCGGCAATACTTGAAATCTGCTCAAATCACGGACAAAAAGTGTCATAAAAAATATATTGCCAACACGCATCAAGCCCAAATGAAATATCCGGATTCATCAATACATGAATACATTAATTCGCTGAAAAGATCGGTACAGTTTGGAAGCCAGGTGGTCTATCACACCGCACTCGATGAGGCACCGGCAAAATACGCTGATAAAAGGCCCGGGGGCATGATCTCGGGCGTGCTCGAGGAAGCCGGCATAGACGCCCTTTATACCCACCAGCAGCAGGCCCTTGATCTGATCCGCAAAAACAGAAACGTGGTGGTCTCAACACCGACATCCAGCGGCAAGACCCTTATCTACAACCTGCCTGTACTCGAACGTATCATGGCAAGGCCGGACGCCAGGGCCCTGTATATTTTTCCCTTAAAAGCCCTTGCCCAGGACCAGCTCCGCACCTTCTACGAAATGGCAGCGGGCTGCCGCGGTTTTGCCCCGGGCGCCGCCATATACGACGGTGATACCACTGCCTGGAGGCGGAAAAAAATCCGGCAGGTCCCGCCGAACGTCATATTAACCAACCCGGAAATGCTGCATCTTGCAATCCTTGGCCATCACGAAAAATGGAGCGAATTTCTTCGCTGCCTGGAATATGTAGTAATAGACGAAGTCCATACCTACCGGGGCATCCTGGGCTCGCACATGGCACAGGTTCTTCGGCGCTTCAGAAGAGTCTGCTCCCTTTACGGAACAGAGCCCGTGTTTGTGTTCAGCTCGGCCACCATAGGCAATCCGGGCGCATTAAGCTCTTCACTTACTGGCCTTGATGTTGAAGAAATCCAGGATACCGGAGCTCCGGAGGGAAAACGGCATCTTTTGTTTATTAATCCGGCAGACAGCCCGGCCCATACGGCAATCCAGCTTTTAAAGGCCGCTTTGCACAGGGGCCTTCGAACAATTGTTTACTGTCAGTCAAGAAAGATGACCGAGCTTATCGCACTGTGGGCGGGCAGCCAGAAAGGGGCTTTTGCGGGAAAGATAAGCGCCTACCGTGCAGGGTTTCTGGCAGAAGAGCGCAGGGATATCGAACAAAAGCTTCTTTCAGGAGAACTGCTTGCGGTCATCTCGACAAGCGCCCTGGAGCTTGGCATTGATATAGGGGACCTTGATTTGTGCATCCTGGTGGGGTATCCCGGCACTGTAATGGCCACACGGCAGCGGGGAGGCAGAGTGGGAAGAAGCGGCAGGGATGCGGCAATCATAATGATTGCAGGAGAAGACGCCCTTGACCAGTATATAATGCGCCATGCCGACAGCTTCTTAAACATGCCTCCGGAATCGGCCATGATCAACCCGGACAACACCGATCTTCTTGAAAAGCATCTGGTATGCGCCGCGGCGGAACATCCCCTGGATGAAAACGACGCCTTTTTTTCAGGTAAAATGCTGAAACCCTGTCTTGAGCAGCTTGCAAAAAAAGGGGACCTTCTTTGCAGCGAGGACGGAACCATCTATTATGCTGCGTCAAAACAGCCTCACAGACACATTGATCTTCGGGGATCAGGTGCCAGATACAACATCATAGACGGACAGACAGGTGAAAACCGCGGAGAAGCCGACGCCTTCAGGGCCTTCCGGGAAACTCACCCCGGGGCGATCTATCTGCATCTTGGAGAGACCTTCAGGGTGGACAGGCTGGATCCCGAAACAAGGACCGTAACGGTTTCAAAGGCAAGGCCCAACTACTATACCAGGGTAAGGGCAAGCAAGCAGACCGAAATCCTGGAGCAATACTGCAGGAAAAAGCTGGGCGGCACATGGGTGGGATTCGGAAGGCTAAGAGTTACCGACCAGGTCACGGGTTATGAAAAGCGGCAGATAAAAGACAGGAAGCGCATAAACATTTTTCCCCTGGATCTGCCTCCGCAGATTTTTGAAACCGAGGGGATCTGGTTTTCGGTTCCCGGGGCGGTGCAGGAAAAAACAGAACACAGGCAGATGCATTTCATGGGCGGCATCCACGCGGTGGAACATGCGTCAATAGGTATATGCCCCCTTTTTGTCTTATGCGACAGGGATGACCTGGCCGGGATTTCCACGCCCTTTCACCCGCAGGTCAAAAGCGCGGCAGTATTTATATATGATTCATTTCCCGGCGGAATCGGACTTTGCAGAAGCGCCTATGCCAGGGCGGATCAGCTGCTTGAACAGACCCTTAAGGTGATCTCGGACTGCGAATGCGAATCAGGATGTCCTGCCTGCGTGCATTCGCCCAAGTGCGGTTCCGGAAACCGCCCCATAGACAAGGCTGCGGCGGGCTTCATCCTGGAAGCAATGATGGACTCTTCGGCGGTATCCGTCGGCGAAGAAGCCGAGTCCGGACAAGACAAGCAGCGCCCGGAAGGGATTGAACAGGTATCAACCGAAAGACCCCCGGCGGCGAGCCGGGCCCAAAGACCAGTTAAAGAAACTGCAGGATTCGGTGTGCTTGACATTGAAACCCAGCGCAGCGCGGAAGAGGTCGGAGGATGGACAAATGCACGTCTCATGGGTATCTCCTGCGCTGTCTTATATGATGCCGGAGAAGACGACTTCCTTGTTTTCCGGGATCATGAAATAGGCCTCCTGGTTGACCGGCTGAAAATGCTTGACCTGATTGTGGGATTCAACGTCAAACGTTTTGACTATCAAGTTTTGTCAGGCTATGTGAACGCTTCCTACAGCCGCCTGCCCACGCTTGATATCCTGGAGGACGTACACGCCCATCTCGGTTACAGGCTTTCCCTTGAGCACCTGGCAAGGGTGAACCTCGGCGAACCCAAGAGCGCGGACGGGCTTCAGGCGCTTCGCTGGTGGAAGGAGGGCAGGATCGAAGAAATCATTACCTACTGTAAAAAAGACGTTGAAATCACGCGCAATCTTTTTCTTCTGGGAAAACAGCGGGGGTATCTCCTGTTTGAGAACAAGGCCGCCAAAAAAGTACGCATCCCTTTAAACTGGTAGGATAAGGTTTTATTCAAAAAAATTCAAAAAAAAGTTGCAGCCTTTTTCAGTATGTGTTATATTTATTAGTTTAAATAAAGGCTTTTAACCTAAAACAGAAAACAGTATAAAAACGTTGTTTATAAATAAAAACTATGGTATGAAAATAATTAACAAATTTTAAGAAAGACAGGTTATCGTTATGTACAAGGGTTCAAGGAATTCAAATATGACTGAAAAATCAACTTTTGAACAATTAAGGGAAGATGAACGGGAGGTCCGCAAGCAGCTCATTATAAAGGCCGCAATGGAGCTATTTGAGGAAAAATCATTCCATGAAATCGGCATGCGGGACATAGCCTTGAAAGCCGGAGTTTCGGCTGCATCCATATACAGGTATTTCCCGAGCAGGGACGATCTTTTCGTGGAAGCGCTAATCCAGGACATCAACCATATTGAAGAACGCCTCAAAAAGCGCGTGGAAAGCGGCGGAAACATTGAGGAGCTCGCCATAGCAGTTGTCGATTATCTCATAGACAACGAGGCGACCTTCCAGATGATGGTACATTTTATGATCCGGGGCGAACTCAATCCGCAGGCGTTAAAGAAATTTAACAGTGTGCAGCGCTACTTTATAAAAATGTTTGAAAAGGTCGTAAATCAGACCGAAGGCTCCGAGAACCTGCGGCTAAACGCCCAGGCATTTTTTGCATGTCTGGCGGGAGTGGTTCTTACCTACAGAAACTACCCCGGCCGCACCGCGGAAGAAAAACGCAAGGCTATCCACAAGCTGGCCCTGATGATCATGCACCAGGGAGAGTTTGACGAAGCAGAGGCTCATTGAGCCTGAAGGCTTCGGCGGCCTCTTTCTCAAGTTTTTCATAGCAGCCGCTGTAGCGCGGGGAGAAGTGAAAAAGCGTATATCGCTTTGCTCCGGCTTCAGCGGCAAGCCGCCCCGCCTGTGCTGCGGTGAGGTGCTTTTTGCGCGCCGCACTGTCTTTATCCTTCTCCAGGAAAGCCGCTTCAATAAACAGGTGATCCGCGTTTCGGGCAAGATGTATTATTTTCTCAGTATTTTCGGCATGAAAGGCGGCATCCGTAATATAGGCTATTTTCTTCCCGCGGGTAAAAATGGCCAGTCTGTCTGAAAGCTCGCCGAGCCGAAATTCTGCCGGCCCGGCGCCGCGGCGGAAAGAGTCGGGTACTTCAAACCTTGTCTCAGGGTCCTTGTCTGCATAAAGGGCCTGTTTTAGCTCGTAAAGCCAGGGGCCGGGGATCAGGCCCATTTCATCGAGTATCTCCTTGCGGATGTTTATACTAAGGCGTTCCTTTAGTGCATAGCCTATGCACGCGGTATCATGATCCAGTATGGCCGCCTCCACTGTAAAGCCTGGCTCATGGTAAACAAGAGGAGAGGGAAAATCCCCGTGCTCAGGTTTAGAGGCCTCAAACCGATCTCTGCAGTCAAGTCTGCACGAAACAAGCCCGTCGCCCCTTATTTCGGTTACGTGCAAAGCAAGCGGATTTTCATAATTGTGCACCAGGTTCCAGGTATAGCCGCCCAGCTTGGAAGAAATCTTTTGGATAAAGCCTTCGGGGCCGAAAACGAAAAGTGTTTTCTCTCTGCCGAGACAAATGCGAAGGATTCTGTCAAACCCTATGAAATGATCCATATGAGTATGGGTGATAAAAACGTGGCTGATTTTGAGGATGTCCCTTGGCGAAAGCGGGGAAATTTCGCCGGCGTCGAAGATCAGTGCCCGTTTTTCATAGAAGAAAGGCACAAACAGGGCCGGATCTCCTGTGGGATCATTGACCATGCGGGGGTTGAATACAGGAGGCATTACGTCATCAGGAATTTTACCACCTGGCGGTGAATACAGGCATATATCTC
The DNA here is from genome assembly GCA_046540355.1 of Desulfobacterales bacterium. Taxonomy (GTDB): domain Bacteria; phylum Desulfobacterota; class Desulfobacteria; order Desulfobacterales; family Desulfosalsimonadaceae; genus Desulfosalsimonas. Next base: position 5,070 of record JBKHFD010000033.1, on the reverse strand, counting down.
TTCATCTGAGCCGTAAATGTCGATTATGTCCTTGTGCTTCAAAAGCTGCTCAATCACGAACGCGGTAATATAAAGTGTCACCACGTGCGGATTTGTAACCAGGTTACGAAGCGGAGCTATCTGGTAGTCAATATCAAAATCATCGGCTTTAGACAGCCTCTCCAGGCAGTATTCCATCTGTTCGCGCAGCGCCGGAGTGTTGTTGGTTTCCACGAGCCGGTTTTCCACCAGTTTTGCCGCTATGGCGTTTGCCATGGAATCCACAACTTCACCCACCGCCTGTATGGATCGCCGGCGCTCGTACTCCTTTGACGTCTCGATTCTGGATATCAGCCGGGATTCCCCGCTGTTTTCCGGTCGAAATCTTTTAGACATGACCGATTTTCCTTTTTTTGTTCGTAATTTATATAAAATCTAAATTGAGCGATTCAGGTAAAAGGATCTTCCCCGCCCTGAAAAAGCTGCGGACAGGAAGATCAACTTTTCGGATCAGCCCTTACAGTAGCATTGTATAATAATTGGATGCACCGATGATTTCAAGAAAAAACTCACGTACCGGGTTTTTGCCGGGTTTCCTCTACTACAAGCTGGATGTCCTTTCTGCCGTTATAATAGTTCCATCTGAGGCGGAATGCTACCTGTTCAAGCCTTCGGGGAACCTGTTTTTCCGGGTCCACGTTAAACCAGACCGCGGGAAAAGTCTGCTTCTTTTTTGATTCGGGCTGCCGCAGCATCAGGCGCAGGTGGCGTTCCCCGATAACCTTTGAGAACACCACCTCAACATCTTGTGCAGCAAACAGGGGCTCCGGGTTTTTCTCGCCGAAAGGCTCAAGCACTGCAAGCTCGTCTGCAAGATTTTCGCTTATCATGTCAAAAGAGACCGTGCAGTCGATTTCAAGGCAGGGTACAAACGCCGAATCCGGGCAAATGCTTTTTATCCGGGATTCAAATTCTTTGATAAAAGATTCAAGCTGTCCGCTCCCGGCACGAAGCCCCGCGGCCATTGCGTGTCCGCCGAATGCCTCCAGATGTCCGGAGCAGGCGGAAATGCAGCTATACAAGTCAATTCCAGGAAGACTCCTTGCAGAACCGACCCATGAACCGTTGTTTGCGCAGAACAGCACCACCGGCCTGCAATATTTTTCCGCCAGCCTGGAGGCCACAATCCCCAGCACTCCCTGATGCCACTGTTCATCAGCAAGTACAAGGGTCTTTTTTTCCAGGATTCCGGGCCACTCCTCCAAATATTTTTCTATGCGACGCAGAATCCCGGCCTCGGTGTTTTGACGCTTTGAATTCAAAGAGTTTACGTGATCTGCAAGAAAACCTGCTTCCTCTTCATCGTCTGTTATTAGCAGCCGTACCCCGAGTTCCGCGTGCTCCATTCTTCCGGCTGCATTTAACCTGGGTCCGAGTCTGAAGGCAATGTCCTCGGCATTAAGCGCGGGTTTTTTAATTCCGCAGGCCTCGACCAGCGCACTGATTCCGGGGCGCGGGGAAGCATTCATGACTTCCAGCCCGGTGCGGGTAATTATCCTGTTCTCCGCTATAAGGGGAACAACGTCGGCAACCGTACCAAGGGCCACAAGATCGCAGACCTCTTTTAAATTAGGCTCCTGCCCGTTTACAAAAAAACCTTTTTCTCTCAGGTCTTTTCTAAGCTGCATAAGCAGAGCGAATGCCACTCCGACCCCTGCCAGATGCTCAAGCCCGGAAGAACAGTCGCTTCTTTTGGGGTTTACAACAGCCAGTGCGGGCGGCAGAGCTTCGATATCGTGATGATCGGTGATGATCATATCGATTCCGGCTTCGGCTGCCTGTACAGCCGCTTCATGGCTTGCAGACCCGCAATCCACCGTAACTATAAGCGCGGGGACATCGGTTTCGCCGAGTTCCGTGATATGTTCAGGCCGCAGGCCGTAGCCTTCCTCGATCCTGTGGGGAATGTAGAATGAGACGTTTGCGCCGGCATGTTTTAAAAACTGATATAAAACCGCGGTTGCGGTGATTCCGTCAACGTCATAATCGCCGAAAATAAGAATTTTTTCCCGGCCCTCAACAGCCCTGGCTATGCGGGAGGATGCTTTTTCAAGGTCTTTTAAGCGGAAGAGGGTTTCAATATTGCGCAGGCTTGGTTTGAAAACTATCTCAGCGCCGCTCTCAGAGTCCACCCCCCGGTTTACAAGTACGGCCGCAGTAACCGGGTGGCACCCCAGACGGCGGTACAGACGCCTAACTATCCTTTCGTCAGGCTCCCGGATGTTCCATGCTTTTCCCATGGCAAGGGATATAACCTATCATGTATTTTCTGGCAACCCCAAACAGGCATGGCCTTGAACATCTTTATGAAATACCTATATTATATTGCAAAACAACAGCCCCGGGTGTTATGATCAATATATTATGGAATATAATAACGCAAAAAACCGGACGGTCTGCAGAAAGCTTCGAATCGAGCGCCGCGAAATCTGTTTTTTCAAGTATCTTTTTGAGGCTTACGAGGGCATAGCAGTACTTGAAACAATCGACCCCAAAGCGGGACACATAGCCCTGCATACCGCCCCGGGCTGCGAGGAAACTGTGGAGGGCATTCTCTCCGACCTCTCGGAAAAATACCTGATAGAGGATATATGAAGGAAGAAAAGCTGAAAAAGGCGATGATCCAAACCCTGGGCTGCCAGATGAACGTGTATGATTCCGAGCGTATGGCGGATATGCTTTTTGTGCTCGGCTATGAGCCCACTGATTCGCCGTGGAAGGCTGACCTCGTCATAGTAAATACGTGCGCAATAAGGGAAAAAGCGGAACAGAAGGTTTTCAGCTCGGTTGGACGTCTTTGCGGCATCAAAAAACGAAGACCGAATATGAAGATCGCGGTTGCGGGCTGCGTGGCCCAGCAGCAGGCGGAAAAACTTTCCGGCCGTTTCGAGGGCGTGGACCTGATACTCGGTACCCGGGTGATCAACAGGCTGCCTGATTATATAAGAGCAATTGAAAACATGGAGGGCCCCATTACCGACGTTGAAATGCCGGATTCCGCCCCTCCCGGAAGCAAGATCCCGGAAGGGGATAATCCACATGCAAATGCCGCCTTTCGCAGATACGAGGGCGGGGTGTCCAGATATGTTACCATAATGCGGGGGTGTGACAATTTCTGCACCTACTGCGTGGTGCCCTATGTGCGGGGCAGGGAGGAAAGCCGGGCCCCGCGGCAGATCCTGGAAGAAATCAAAGCCCTTGTCTCTGCGGGAACCAGGGAAATCACCCTGCTGGGCCAGAATGTCAACTCTTACGGAAAAAAGGAAAAATTCGGCTCTTTTGCCGAACTGCTCAGGCAGGTCGCCGAAGTGGAGGGGCTTGAAAGAATAAGGTTTGTAACATCGCATCCAAAGGATTTATCAGACGAACTGGTTGTTGCATATTCCGACATTGAAAAACTCTGCAATCATATTCATCTGCCGGTGCAGTCCGGATCAGACTCTGTCCTAAAGAGGATGAACAGGAAATACACCCGGGATTCCTACATGGAGCGCATTGAGAAGCTAAGATCCGTGCGCCCGGATATTGCGGTGACAACCGACATGATAGCGGGATTTCCGGGCGAGACCAGGTACGATTTTGAAATGACGCTCGATTTGCTTGAAAGAGTAGGCTATGACACCCTGTTTGCATTTGAATACTCGGACAGGCCCCAGGCGCCTGCAGGGAAATTCGGAGGAAAAGTCGGGTCTGAGGAAAAAAACGCAAGACTAAAGGAACTGCTTGGCGTACAGGAGAAAATTACGCAGCGTATCTATGAAAATCTTGTGGGTAAAACCATGAATGTGCTGGTGGAAGGAGCTAGCAAGCACGGCCGCAGCAAAGGAAATACAGACTCTGCCGGCATGGTCGAAATGACCGGCCGCACGTCTGAAAACAGAATAGTGAACTTTGAAATTGATCCGGAAACCTGCGGAATCCAGCCCGGGGATCTGTTCGGGAGAACAATACCGGTGGAAATATTCCGGGCATGCGCCAATTCGCTTAAAGGGAAAATGCCGGTGGAAGAATCGGCTGGGCAACACAATACCAAAGGAGGAAAAATCCATGCTGCATGAAATGACTGTGGCGGGCCTTGCCATTGACCCGTCCACAAACGCGCCGATTCTTATACTAAACGCAGCTGAGGACGAATTTTCGGTGCCGATCTGGATAGGGTTAAACGAGGCCGCGGCCATTGCATCCGTATTGCAGAAAATTGAATTTGACAGGCCCATGACACACGACCTGTTTAAAAATTTTATCGAACAGGCTGAAATCGCCGTGCCAAGGATCGAAGTCTGCGATTTAAAGAACAACACGTTTTATGCCAAGGTTTATTGCGTTGGAAAGGACAGCGAATTCGTCGTGGACGCCAGGCCCAGCGACGCAATAGCACTGGCCCTGCGCCTTAAGGCCGACATCTACGTGGATGACACAGTGGTCCAGCAGCTCAAGGTGAAAAACGGTGAATACGAAGTTGCAGATGACAGCGACCAGGGCCAGAAATGGGCCGAGTACCTGGAGAATCTCTCGCCAGAGGACTTTGGCAAGTACAAGGTTTAACCCCGGGTTGGGATGCAGAAGCTATTAATGCGTGCAAAAAAATTCTTGACAAGATGAAATAATTCAGGAAAATTACCAATAAAATAAAGTCGGGGAACCATAAATTTTTGATGCTCTCGTAAAAAGTCTGATTTTAGATGGCGCCGGAAAAAGTTCAAGATCAAGGCTTGCGCAATTTTGAAGAATGCAGCGTACTTAGCCGTACGTGAAATTCTGAAAAATTGCGCGTAACGCAGATATTGGACTTTTTACGGTGCCATCATAATTCATAAAAGAGAAAAAAAGACATCATGACAAATATTTACTCAGGCAGAACCTGGTTTTATTACGGCTATTATTATTATTACGCCGCGGGTCTGCCTGGTGCGCGCTGATGCTTCCCTGACATAAAAGCAAGCTTTAAAAGCCGCGGGCAGACCCGAAATCGCCCGCGGCTTTTTTGTTTTAAAAAAGGCCGCGGAGGAGAAAAATCCCCGCGGCCTTTTT
>JBKHFD010000032.1:0-17715 GCA_046540355.1 Desulfobacterales bacterium | reverse complement strand
CTTGCGCAATTTCGAAGAATGCAGCGTACTTAGCCGTACGTGAAATTCTGAGAAATTGCGCGTAACGCAGATATTGGACTTTTTACGGTGCCATCAAATTTAGGACATATAAAATCAAATATAACAGGTGGAACAGTTATGAATATGCAGGAAACATGCACCATGGAGTTGGATACATGCATTGACTCGCTGGGTGATGCCAAAATTGACTCGCCTATACTAAACCAATTAAACGGCTCAAGTGTTGATATCTTCAAAGAGGACGCAGACAAGGCATTAATCGAATTACAGCCTGAAAAAATTGCAGAGGCGGTAAAGGAGGGCAGGCCCCTGTCCGCCTTTGAAATGGCAGGACCCAGGAGAAAAATCTATTTTGATCCCAGCAAGCTCAAATGCGCCCTGGTAACCTGCGGAGGACTCTGTCCGGGGTTAAACAATATCATACGCTCGGTGGTACTCGAACTTTACCACAGCTACGGGGTCAGACACATATACGGTATCCGATACGGTCTGCAGGGCTTTATACCCGAGTACAAACATGACGTAATGGATCTGAGCCCGGCAAATGTTGTGCATATCCATGAAATGGGCGGCACAATTCTGGGCTCTTCGCGCGGTCCCCAGGACATCGAAACCATAGTTGACTGCCTTGAGAGGATGAACATAGGCATTCTTTTCATGATCGGAGGCGATGGCACTTTAATGGCTGCATCAAGGATAGAGTCATTAATCCGTGAAAGGGACCTGAAAATAAGCGTAATAGTAATCCCCAAAACCATTGACAATGATATTCACATGGTAGCAAAGTCATTCGGCTTTGACACGGCTGTTGACATATCAACGGGAGCCATAAAAGGGGCCCACAAGGAAGCCGAGGGATATCCAAACGGAATAGGGTTGATTAAACTCATGGGGCGTTATTCAGGATTTATTACCGCCACGGCAACCCTGGCACAGCAGGATGTCAATTTCGTACTTATACCGGAAATCGACTTTGATCTTGAAGGCAAAAACGGCCTGCTGACAAAGCTTGAACAACGCCTGTCCTTAAGAAAACATGCGGTGATACTTGTCGCAGAGGGAGCGGGGCAGAAATTTTTTGAATCAAAGGAAAAAGAATACGACCCCTCTGGCAACATCAAACTCCATGATATCGGGCTGTTTTTAAAGGAGCGGATCCAGAGCTATTTTGCGGAAAGAAACATCGACATATCCCTTAAATATATCGATCCAAGCTACATGATCCGCAGCCTTCCGGCCAATTCAAACGATCACGTCTACTGCACGTTCCTTGGGCGCGATGCGGTGCACGCCGGCATGGCAGGCAAAACAAACATGATAATAGGCCACTGGAACGATAAATTCGTTCACGTCCCGGTACCCCTTACAGCGGGAAAAAGAAAACAGGTAGACCCGGGGGGCAAACTATGGCAGACCGCGCTTGAAGCCACCGGCCAGGGAGGCCTTGTAAATGACTGAAAAATTTGATTTGTTCTCTATCTGCTGATCTCGACGAACCGGCCGCGGTTTATATTCAAGAGATACAGGCTTTTTTCGGCATTGCCGGATCCGCGAAACTCTGTTTTGCCCGTAAGGCCCTCGTAAGGGGGCATCAGCACAAGCGAATGCCTGAGCTCCGGCCGGGTGGCAACATTTTCGTCCGATATTTGCCTGCTAAGGATCATTGCCGTATCATAGCCCACGGCCTCCATAAAACCCGGCTTATATTTGTATATGGACTCGAATCTGCTGACAAATTCACTCACCTCATTACGCCGGCTTTGGGCGAAAAACCCGTCGGGAATAACTGCGCTTTGAATCTGATCACCGGCAATTTCAATCAGCTTTTCTGAATGCCAGAGGTTGGTGCCAAGCAGATGAACGTTTTTAATGTCATAGTAGCGCAGCTGCGGAATTATCAAACCCGCCTTATCCGGAGCATCCGGAATAAAAAGCGCTTCAAAGTCCACTGTGGGCTCCTGCTTCTCCATCATCCGCTCATCCGGAAAACGAAGATCATGATGATCAGACAGAAAATCTTCGAGTTCCGGGAAAAGATTGCCCGGAAACGGCCTGCCCTTTACCCCGATCGCCTCAAGAAGAGCTTCTGCCTGACCCGGGGGGATCGGATCGGATTTAAGATCATCCGGCAGGTCATAATAAAGGCCGGTGAGCTTTTTAATCGGCTCGGCAAAATCTGTATGCTCCGGATTATAGGATTCCACACCAACAAGGGAGGCATTTTTTTCAATCAGCTTGTCCCACAAAAGGTGCAGAAAAGTTTCTCCGTATCGCTCCTCAGGATATAAAACAGCAAAACGCCTGCATCCAAGCTCGCCCGTGGCATAATCCGCTATGGCCTCAACCTGCATTTCCGGGGAAAGAAAATTTTGAAAAACATACTTGCCGGTCTCTACTATATCGGACTTCTGGGACATATATACAATGGGTATGCCTTTTTCCTGGGCTGTCTCAGCCGCCTCTGCAGATGCTGCAATGGGACCGATTACAGCAGCCACCCGCTTTTCAGCAAGCTCTTCAACCGCCCTGGCTGCTGTTTCAGGGTCAGAGGCTGAGTCGCGCACCAGCAGTTTAAATTGTGGCTCAACATCCATTCTCTCAGAAGCGTCCATGAGTGCCAGTTCAATGCCACGCAGGGCCTGCCTGCCAAAATTGCCGTATTTTCCGGAAAGAGGGAGCACACACCCTATGGTATGCCCCTCAAAAAAAACAGCAGATGTAAGCGATCTTATCATCTCTTCGGCATGCCCGGCCAGTGGATGCTCAGGGAAATACTCAATAAATCGCCTGAGTACGGATAATGCTTCACCGGTGCGCCTCTCGGCTACAAAATCCAGTCCCTGCTTATATAGCAGAAACCCGGCAGGCGGGTCTTTCTCAAGCCTTATAAGTTCGGAATCTATAAAATCGGGGGCAAGCGCGGATATCGACGCAAGAAGCCGATCCTCCAGTTCCGGCCGGGACTCGGGCCCTGCCTCCCTGTAGGCCTCGGCAAAAAAGTTATAGGCGCTGAGAAACTGCTCAAGAGCCATATGGGCGTCGCCCGCCAGAAGATCTGCCCGCAAGCGCATTTCCTGATCCAGTTTTTCATCAGGGATTTTTTCCCGGTAGTCGATTAAATCACTGAAACGGCCCTGGGCGTCATAGGATTCAAGGATTTTTATTCTGCCCTGCCCCGCATATGAGGTATCCGGATAACGGTCTATAACCCTGCTGTAGATCTTTCGTGCCTGCTCATAATCCCCAAGTTCGGCATGTGTCATTGCAAGTTTTAGCTCGGCGGCCGGCGCAAGGCGGTCATCCGGGTATTGCTCCACGTATTGCCGGTAGAGTTTGAGCGCCTCTGAATACTCGGATTGCTCGTATTTGCTCTCGGCCTCCCTGAAAAGCCCTCTGTCCGGTTCAGCAGGCTTTTCAACCGGTTTTTTCGGCGCACAGGCAGCCGAAACCAGAACAGACAGTACAAGTATGATATAGACGGTATTCTTCATATGAATCTTGTTTTTATTTGCACCTCAATTTAGGTTACAGACAATCAAAGATGTATTTTTCTTCATTATGTATACAGCATATAAAATCCCTTATCAATATTGATTAATCCCTGAAGAGCTCTTTATTCCGCCGCGGCGGTATTTTTGCAGAAAGCCAATCCGTGGGCGCTCTGGCGACAGGCGGTGCGGAAAAGGGGTTTCCGAGCGGAAATTGAGTCTCGAAGAGGCTCCTGGAGCGAGGAAACTCCTTTTTAGCGCCGCCGTCAGTCAACGAAGCACAATTTCCATAGCGCGCAAAAAAGCCCCTCTCCGCTGGGAGACAAGGGCTTTTTAATTACAGATCCTTGTTTTCAGGAAAAATTACAGCTCAAGCCAGGAATCCGAGTAAAGCTTACGGCCCAGGATAACGTCCACTGTTTTTACATAGTCTGCAAGTTCCTTTGGATGCTGACTTGCATCGGTTTCCCCGTCCATGGCCTTGTGTATCACGTCCACTATTTCAGGGTGCTGGCCCTTGGCAATGGCTGTGAGCTTTTCGTCAAGGGGGTCGGATATCACCGAATACATGCCGTTTCGCTGCAGCATGACCATGTAGGTTTGATTCAAAATGGGCCGCAGATGAACCGGAGGACCGTTTGAAATATTAGAAAGTCCGCAGGTGCTCTTAGCACCCGGAGCTATATCCTGGAGCATCTGGTAAAAATTCATCAGGCAAACAAGCTGATCCTGCTGAATATTAACAGGAGTGACAATGCCATCCACCCATATGCGATCATTTTCAATGCCGGCCTCATTGGCCGCGTAGGTCAGCTCAACGCACAGCGCCGCCCTTTCATTTTCATCACGCGGCAGGCCCTCAGGGCCCCACATCAGGGCGATAAAATCGGCATTGTATTCCGCGGCCACGGGCAGCATCTTTTCGTACCGCTCAGGCCGGCACATAATGGAATTGATCAGCGGCGGCTGCGATGTTTCCTTGTATACTTTAAGGCCCTCTTCAATGGCCTCGATATTGGAGGTATCAAGCGCCAGTGGCAAATCCGTTACTTCCTGGACGGTCTTGACTACCCAGGGCATCAATTCGGCTCCGTCTTTCTTTGCCGGGCCCAGATTGATGTCTATATAGTCCATTCCCTTTTCTTGCTGGAGTTTGACCTCTTCCTGGATCGGCCCGGGATCACGCTCTTTTAGAGCCTTGCCGACTTTTTTGGACATTACATTCAAACTTTCGCCTATTAACAGCATGGAAAACCTCCCTTGTTAGATGCGTCGCCATAGGCCTTGCAGCCCGGCGCTGCGCCATAAGTTTATTGCTTTTGCTTCAGGAATGCCGGCAGATGCGGGGCCTCCCGCGGCCCGACAGTAATTGTCCAATCCGGAAGCTCTTCTTCTATTTCACCGGCAATTGCGGCTGCGTAACCCGGGATAATGAGTTCCTTGTTCTTGACCTTGTCCGCAATCCCGCATTTCTTTACAAACATGCCCACATCATCGCCGGCAAACTTGCCCGCCGCCCAGGCTGTGAGAACTGAAAGGCCTTCGGTGTCCTTGACAAGAAGCCATGCCGGAACCTTGCTGCCCTCAATCTCGCCTGAGACTATAAAGTAGGTGAGGGCGAAATTGGTGGTTACCAGCACCGGCGAATTCTCGCCCGGGTTGCCAATCGGATAAATGTCCTCGACAACCGTCATGGGCCTCTGCGGGTCAGTAAATATATTTAACCGCTCCAGAAGGAGAGAAAACAGGCTCTCGCTGGAAAAATCCGACATCACGGTTATGGCGCCATACTTGGCAATAAACATGGCGGCAATCATGGTCTCGGCATCCAAATTGGAGGCCATCTCGCAGGGAAAGGTAATAGTGGGATAACCCACGGCGCGATTGGTCATTTTCAGGGCAGCACGCCTTATGTGCACCTGATCCTCATAGGCTTTTTTGACATCCCGGGAACCGGGGTCAATAACCATTTTCTTGAATCCCTCGTTGCGCAGCTTGTCTGTCATCTCCATAAGGCTTTCAACCGAGTCGGCCTTTATGGTCAGCGGAAGATCGTTTTCTTTGGCAAGCGCCGAGAAATCGTCAAAATTATCCTTGGTCGCCGCATAGATCAGGGGATTTTTGAACTTGCACGCCTCCACGCCGGCTTTCATCACATCTATGTTTTCAGACATTAGAATAAGATTGAACTCCGAGGTCTCGGCAATCTTCTTGGCCTTTGCGGCAAAGGCGTCCTTGTCACCGTTTGTGTCTTCCAGGGCCACGAGTTCGGGACGCAGGGTAAAGCCCACGCGCTCGAACTGGAACGCATTCCACACCTTTAGCTTCTGGTCAAGCTCCTTTTCATCCATATCTGACTGAATCTTGGCAGCCATGGCAGTTGGATTGAAAAAGGTTTTTTCATGTCTGTACTGAACAGTTTCACCTCCCACGGTTCTTGCCCGAACACCCTTACCTATCTGAACCGGGAGGATGGGCGGGGCCGACGCCTCTGCAAGCTGCTCGCGCGCCTCGTCTGATACATACGGGCAGCTGTCGAGTTCGGCTTTCCCGGAAGCAAGGTTCATTGCAAAGGCAAGACATGTGGGATATCCGCATTCCTTGCAATTGGTCTGCGGCAGCAGTTTAAATATCTGAATTCCGGTTAGTGCCATTTTTTTCTCCTCGTTTTACTCTATCCAAAATTTAAACCTGAAAGGATAGGGGCCGGCGACGGCCCCTATCTATCCGCGTTTTTCTGCTGACATCAACCCACAATGGGATCCATTTTAAGCGCAGGATGATCCTTTTCCTTGAGAAACTCCAGGATCTCCTCTTCTGTGGTGCCCACCGTCTCGTCCGCAATCTTGTCATAAAAATCCGGAACACCGAGTTCCTTTGCCCTGGAATCGATCCTGTCCTTGATCTCCTCCTTTAGCATCTTTGGCAGCCAGACAATCCTGAGAAGACCACCTTCGTCCATTTCAGGCGGACCGTCACCGCGGATAAACTTCCGCTGTGTGATGTTGAACTTGGAGTGTCCTACAAAGCCAGGCGTCATGGCGCCGCCGCCGACCGTTCCTGCCAGAGTGGTAAACTTCATTCCGCAGGGAGTATCCCCGGTAAATTCCCGGTTTACTGTCATCACGCCGTTGCAGCTCGGCAGCACTGCAGCAATACACTCGCAGCAGCCGCAGGTAGTCATGGGCTCATGAACTATGGAATAGAAATTGTAACCATCAATGGCACCCCTGGAGGCCTGCTTAACGAACTCGTCAACGCCTTTCCAGCGCCCCAGCCTGGGATCCTTGGTCTCTCCCTTTTTAATCGGCTGGTTGGGCCCGGTGGGGTTTATCTCGTAGGATGCCTTGCAGTCCATCCAGTTGTATGCGCCGCACAGCCCGGTGCGCTCCGGGGAAACCGAGCAGACGTGATTGGGTGCAAATGACTGGCAAAGGGTGCAGGAGTAGTATATCTCCACGTCTTCGTCCCTCATGTTCTCCACCCGCTCGTCGCGCTGCTTGTACTCTGCCCGGGCTCTCTCCGTGAGTTTGTCCACATCCTCCTTATTGGTGTAAAGTGTGACCTGGACCTTATCAAGCACCTTGCCGAAATCCTGGTGCATCTTGGCGTGCAGCACAATCCCTATGTCCTTTAAGGTAAATCCCTTTTCAACAGCCGACTTGCTTACCCTGATCCAGGAAATATCGCGCTGGCCAATGTGCATCACGCCCTGAATGTAATTTACAAGGTGATGGATCTGGCGCTCCAGGATGGGTTCGAAATCGGTTTCAAACTCGCGGCCTGCAATCTGGACATAAATGCCGAGCGGAAGGGTTTCGCCTTCCTTTATATCAGTTATGTCTTTGCCGATCACATCAACCTTGCCGTCTTCGATATCCTTCATTTCCGCCATTTTCGCAAGCTCGGTGCACTGGGTCTTACCTCCGCCCATCTGGGAGTGCAGGTCCTTGCCCCGAACCCGCTCGCCCTCATATGCAGGGCCGAAGGCGCAGGGAATGTCTATTTGGGAAACCTGGACCTTGAGACCGCGGACTTCGACCGACCTCTGGACTATCTCGTCATGCGGCACGTTTGCAACCACATGCTCGTAGGTGCATATACCTGTGGGCAGAATTTCCGGGATATCGGTGTCTGCGATTGTCGGAAATCCCCAGTTTACGCATCCTGCCGCAGCAACACCCCATTCCGTGCCTATATCGCCAAGGGCATTGACAAATGCAAATATCCGGTCCTTGTTGTACTTGAGAATCTTCTTGTAGTCTCCCGGCTGGACGCCGCCGAATGCCATGGCAGCCCTGTTGGCAAAGCCCAGGGCGAATACGGCGGAGGAAATATCAGGCCCGAACGGCACTATGCGGGTGTTCCACCCTATCTGCACGTCTGCTTCCATAAGCTGATCGATTATGGAAACTCCCCGATGCCTTGCAGCGCAGAAAATGTAGAGATTGCGCTTCTGGTATTCCTCGACTATCATCTTTGCGGTCTCTGGATCCGGTGCTGCACCCACAATAGCCGCAAATCCGGGTGCCGAGCCGTCGACAAACTCCACGCCGCGTTTTCTAAGAATAATGTCGTCTGCAGGCCCCAGCCATATCTTGCCGTTTTCTATATCCGGATCCTCGTAGGGATAGTAGAATTCCGGATCAGTTACCGTTCTTATACCTTCCTTGATCTCATAGGCAAGAACTGCCGCCATGCCGGCATCCAGCAGGGGGCCGAGATACGGCAGGTGATGCTTGCCCTTGATGTGGGGCGGAAGCAGTTTACGGGCAAATTCCAGGGGCTTTTTCATGTCCTCCAGGGTTTCAACCTTCATGCCCGTAAGGGAATAAATAACCGGCAGAAAATACCCGGTGTTTGGAAATTCAACCTTGGTGGAGGCTTCATAGGAGCGAAGCGCCTTGTCAAGCTCGCCCTCCACCTGGGAAACCACTTTATAGCCGCCCTGAATGGCGGCAAATGCGATCATTTTTGACATAATGTCCTCCTTCGTTGAGGATTTTATTTTACTTATTCATCAAACCTTATGCTTCAAGCTTCTGGCGGTCTGCCATATCCATGAGCACGCGCTCGCGGGCCTTGTCAATGCCAAGAGCCTTGCGCTTTGCGTCAATATGGGCAATCATCTTGTGAGCATGCTCAATGGGATCAGGCTCGTAATCCCACTTGCCTCCATAAAGTTTTTCCATCTCCTTGAAAAGGAAATCCTGGAATACCGGTGCGCCGCTGGTGGGGAAGGTCACCCCGAACACCGTATAAACGCCCGAGGACACAAAATACTGACCGATGGAAATGGCTTTCTCACTCATCCATTCAGGTGCGCTACCCGCTGCCGGCAGCTCGGAAATATCGCTGCCAAGGCCGCCCGCCTTGACCACCTCTGTTGCCGCCAGAAGAATCCTGCTGTTATCCACACAGGAGCCCATGTGCAGAACCGGCGGTATCCCAACGGTCTCGCAGACTTCCGCCAGCCCGGCCCCGCAGTAGACGCCCGCGGTTTCAGGTGTAAGCAGGCCCTCCATGGCGCAGGCAATGCCGTTGCACCCGGTGGTCAGAACAATCACGTCGTTTTTGATAAGCTCCTTGACCACCTCGATGTGGCCTTCATTATGCTTGGTCCGGGCGTTGTTGCAGCCGACTACGCCGGCAATACCGCGGATCCGGCCGTTTATGATGTTGTCGTTTAATGTATAATAATCTCCGCGGAAGGTACCGCCAAGGTGATACTGAATTGATTCCACGCCAAAGCCTGCTATCTGTGTTGCCTTCTGCTTGGGGATCATTACCTCGGAGCCGCGGTTTTCAAAATTGTCAATAGCCAGTTTAACTATGCGCTTGGCATCTTCCATGGCATGGTGTTCATCAAACTCAATATGGATTACATTGTCCTGTTCCATTTTGGCGATCGGATGGGTGGTAACCAGCTTGGTATGAAAGCAATTGGCAACATTTGCAACATTCTGCATGATGCATTGAATGTCGACCACCATTGCGTCGCATGCACCGGTTATAATGGCAAGCTCCTGCTGCAGAAATGTAGCAGCCACCGGGATACCGTGGCGCTGAAGCAATTCGTTTGCAGTACAGCATATACCACCGAGCTGAATCCCTTTGGCGCCTTTTTCCTTGGCATAATCAACCATTTCCTTGGATTGTGCTGCTGCAACAATCATCTCTGAAAGAATCGGCTCATGGCCGTGCACGATCAGGTTTACATGATCCTCCTTCATAATTCCCAGGTTGGCCTCGGACTGAAGGGGATAAGGGGTGTCAAAAAGGATGTCCTGCAGGTCGGTGGCAAGCATGGAGCCGCCCCATCCGTCCGCGATGGCCGCACGTACGCCCTGTTTCATCAGGTTGCGATAATCCTGATCCACACCAATATGGGTTCTGTGCATAATTTCGACAATTTCCCTGTCAATGTTTCTCGGCTTAACTCCCTGTTTTTCCCATTTTTCATAAAGGGCCTTGGGGGCACGCTTCAGATAAAGAAGTTCTCCGTCAGGCTTGCCCCATTCGGCCATGGCGACTTCACCCACTTCAACCGCGATCTCGTCAGGGTCCCTGTCTTTTGTTTCTCCGTCGACCTCCACGGTAGTGGCCACGCCAAGTGCTTCAGCCACCTGAATGAGCTTGAATTTATCCTTAATCTTGTAGTCCTCGTTTTCCTTGCGCGCTGCGGAAAGGAACACTTCGGCAACTCCTCGTCCGTGATCCGAATGCGCTGCCGCGCCCCCTGCTATCATCCGAATAAAATTACGTGCCGCAATGGTATTGGCGGTTGCACCGCAAAGACCTTTTCTTGTATCCTCGCCCTCGATTCCGCTTTTGGGCAGCGGAAGCCTGCAGGGGCCCATGCCACAGTTTTTGCAGCAAGTTCCCTGGGCGCCGATATTACAGGGTTTCATGCTCTCTGCGCGGTCAAATACCGTATCAATACCCAGCTTCTGAGCTCGCGCAATCAGTTCTTGTGATGCGACGTCTATTGTCGCAGCCTTTGGATCAGCCACTTTTTCTTTTTTCGGGACTGCTTTTTTTTCTTTTTCTTCTGCCATCAGAGGTTCCTCCTCCTGTTTCTTTTAATATTAGGCAAATCCGTCTTTCGCTCTTTCTGACTAAAACCCCTATGATGCCTTTTTGCAAAAGAGTTTTTTATGCCATTTGTTTAAAATCTTATATATGTTCAGACTCTCCTGTGAATCCGATCGAGTCTTTCAACTATTTTATCGAGGTGAGACTTCTGCTCCTCGGCAGGAGTAATTGTCCCGGCCTGCTGCTCCCTGGCGGCCTGGCGCTTCTTTTCAAGCTCCTCGCGCTCCTTGGCGCGCTTTTCGCGAAGCTTTCTTTCTTCTTCCTCCTGCTTTGCCCTTTCTTCTGCAGCAGCCTGTTTTTTAGCCTCCTCCTCTTCTCTCTTCTTTCGTTCCTCTTCTTCCTTTTTCTTTTTCTCAGCCTCTTCTTTAGCCTTCTTTTCTTCCTCGGCCTTGGCCTTGGCCTCTTGCTCGGCCTTCTTCTTTGCCTCCTCTTCAGCCTTGGCTTTGGCGGCCTCGTCCTCTGCGGGCTTGGCGGCCTTTTCTTCAGCTGCGGGCTTGGCCTCCTCTTTCTTCTTTTCCTCTTTCTTGGGTTCGGCCTTCTCTTCTTTCTTTGCCTCTTCCTTCTTGGGCGCCGCCTTTTCCTCCTGCTTGGGTTCAGCCTTCTTCTTTTCCTTCTTCGGAGCGGCTTTCTTCTCCTCCTCGATTGTCAGGTCGGGTTCGGGAGCCATGGCGGCGAAATCAATGTCAACATCCTGGAGCTGCTTGTTAATCGGGGCAATATCCTGGGCGGATCCGCCCTCCATAATCAGATCTATGAAGCTCTTTACCAGCTTTATTGACTCAGGATGTCTCATGATAAGAATGTCCGAGCCGGCCATAAGGTAACATACGGCTCCCACTGCTTCCATGAGAATGCCGCGTCTTTCAGGATCACCCAGTTCAGGGGCCTCGTCTGCGGTCTGATTGGCTTCCTTACACCGCCAGACCTCGTTGCCGAGGTTGTTTATGAGCGGATACTGAAGCTTGTCATCGCCCTGGAGAAGAGCGGCCATCTTGATTCGCTCCATGACCGAATAGGAATATTCCATGCCATAACCAAGGCCGCCTGTAGTGGGATCAATAATGATATGGTCTGCTGGAACACCGAGATTTTCAAGCAGAATGTTTAACTGTTTTGCCAGATTTACATCAATGGGAGATGAAGCACCTACCGTATGGCTGTATGCCATGGCAGCAGCGCCCACTCCCTTGTGATTCTCGTCTTCCACCGGTGCAAGAACAAGGTTTTCTCCGTCGCAGGCCTCTGCTACCTTTTTTAGAACCTCTTCGTCTTTCTGGTTATTGGTTGTTCCCCAGAGAATCAGAGGTACATCAATTGCGCCGAGAACTTTTTTGACGGTTTCCGCAACTTCATCCGGGCTTGCATCATTTCCATTGGGATCGGCACTTTTGAGCTGGAGAACAATCATCTCCGCGCCGTATTCTTCCACGCATTTCTTGGCCCATGCAGCCGGATCCGATAAGACATCTTCAAAGGGCTTTTTTGCCGCCTCTGACCAGTCCGGCGGCTCCATATCCCAGATTTCCATTGCAATCCTGGGCTTATTGGGCATCTCCCCTTCGAATGTATAAAGCGGGAGACAGCTTTCACCGCCAACGGTGACGGCTTTGTCGCCCTTGCCGAGAGTGATCGGCCTGATCCTTCCTGCATAGGTTTCCTTGTAGATTTCGAAGCCCAATGTTACCTCCTTATTATTATTCGATTTCAGTTGGTGCGGTATCCCTGCTCAATGTCTTTGAAAACTGTACACTTCTCCCCGTCTAAATACACATATATAAAAGATAAGTTTAATATCAAAAAATTATGTTTTGTCAATAATTATAGATACACTTTTTTAATCGGCCATCCAGGGCTCCCTAAAACCCTTTTACTGCTGCATTTGCCGATTACGCTCCTCAAGCCGCTCCTTTAATCTCGGAAACAGGTTCTGCTCTGTATGAGGCAGAAAAAGAGCGGCCACATAATTGTCCATGAAAGACTTGGTTTCGGAGAGTTCGAAATTCGTCATTTTTTTCAGGGTCGCAACAACGTCTCTTCGTATGCTGTTTGTAAGGGCGCTCATCCTGGCTCCCATAAGTGAGCCGTTTCCGATAAATGTAACCTTTTCCGGATCTATTTCAGGCAAAAGCCCTATGGCCATGGTTTTTTCAAGATCAATGTAGCTTCCGAACCCGCCTGCCATGATAATGCGGTCCAGATCATGGATTGAAAGCCCCACTTCGGATAGCAATGTCATGCAACCGCTATAAATTGCTCCTTTGGCCCGTATCAGGTTATCAATATCGATTTCAGTCAATACGACATCTCTGTCCACTCCGGCAACATCCCGCCATACCAGCACATATTCATAAACTCCGTCTGCCTCCCTGATTCTGGGGGTATCGAGATCCCTGTTAAATTTTCCCCTATTGTCAATAATACCCATTTCAAACATCACGGCCACTGTTGTTATCAAACCGCTCCCGCAGATTCCTTTGGGCCGGACGTTTCCCATGGTAACATTCATGGGCTCCAGACTGATTGGATCAATGGAAACATCCTCTATGGCCCCTTCAGCGGCCCGCATTCCCATTGTTATATCTCCGCCTTCAAAAGCCGGTCCTGCGGAACAGGCCGCACAAACCATCCAGTCCTTATTTCCTATAACCACCTCGGCATTGGTGCCTATATCCATGTAAAGGGTCACCTCTTCGTCCTGATACATTCCCGAACCCATTACTCCGGCCACTATGTCGCCGCCGACGTAGCTGGATACCTGGGGATATACCAGTGCCGTAACATGGCCCGGCAATTCAAGCCCTATTTCCACGGCCTTGAAGGGCGGGTAAATGTTTGCCGCAGGCACGTATGGCGAACGCCGTATGTATCTGGGGTTCACATTTAAAAACAACTGGGTCATGGTGGTGTTTCCGGAAAAGGTGATGGTGAAGATTTCGTCTGTATCAACACCTGATTTCTTTACAATTTTTGAAATGACCTTATTAATGGTCGAAATAACCAAAGAATTCAGTCTTTCCAAACCACCTTTTTTCTCGGCATACACTATGCGGCTGATTATATCCTCGCCGTAGCTTAACTGGGCATTAAAATCACCGTATTGGGCCAACACTTCTCCTGAAATAAGATCTATAACCTGTCCGTATACTGTAGTTGTGCCTATATCCACGGCAATGGCATAATTTCGGTCAGTGGTATCTCCGGCATGAATATTTATTACCCTGTTTTTACCGTCTTCGCGCACAGGTCTGGCAATATTTGCCGTAACTTTAAAATCCGCCTCCCTGATGGTGTCAGGGATCTTGCGGACCACGGAAAGATCAAATTCGAGCCGGTGCTCATTGTGATCGCGCTGCAGCGAACTTACCAAACGGGTCACGTCAGCCTCGTTATCCGCACCGTCGGGAGGGGGCAATTCCACGCAAACCTTTTCCACAGGAGGAACAAAAAGCCCCTTTTCCTTTAAATCTTCAAGGTTTAACTGCTTGATGCGCGCTGTTTTGCGGGGAGTGGCCTGAAGATTTAAAAGCTTGGCGTCAATGGAGGATTCCGTGGGAACACGGACGGTCAAGTCACTTTTGATCTTTGAAAGGCAGGCAAGGCGGTATCCCTTTTCAAGATCTTCTTTGCTGAGCTTTTCAGAGACGCCTTCCTCCACCTCGCCGTCTTCTATTAAAACCCGGCACTTGCCGCAAACCCCTTCGCCCCCGCAGGAAGCATTGATATGCACTCCGGCGTCCATGGCGGCCCTTAAAAGGGTCTCGCCTTCGTCTACGGTTATCTGCTTTTCGTGGGGAAGAAAATATACATTATGTGCCATGATCGACTCCAATCCCTGAAATTTATATACTGCTTCATTTTTTAAAAAATATATTTATAACCCATAGCCTGGCAGGAATGCAAGAATTTTGAGAAATATCTCAAAAAAACCGCCCTCCCTGATAAACGACAAAAGCCGCAAGCCAGGCCACCCCTGTGGTATAACCCACGCTCAAAAGGGCCCAGCGAACCGAACCCGCCTCCCTGGCGATTGCGGCTACGGCCGCAATACAAGGAACATAGAGAAGCACAAACACCATCATGGCAAGTGCGGCCGCAGGGGTCATATCCGAATTGCGCAGTGCGCTGCGCAGGGCTTCTGACTCTGTCTCCCCATCCACTGCGTAGAGCACCCCCATGGTGCTCACAACCACCTCCTTTGCCACAAAACCTGTAAGTATCGCCACGCTGCCTCGCCAGTCTATTCCGAGAGGCTCAAAAACAGGGGATACAAACCGGCCGATTCTGCCAAGATACGATTTTTCTGCATGCTCCTCCCGCCGTGCCCGGATGAGTTCGTCAATCTTCTCCGAACGCTGCTCTGCAAGTCTTTCGGCCTCTTCCGGGGAGGCGGCATCTTCTTGCTGAGCATAGGTCTGAACGACATTGTCTATCCTGGCATCATAATCAACCGAATACTCTATATCCTTGGGGTAGGCCGACAGCACCCAAATTATTACAGAGCCCACCAGGATCACGCCGCCCATTTTTTTTAAAAACATTTTTGCCCGGTCCCACATGTGAATCAACAGGCTTTTTATCATGGGCATTCGATACGGGGGGAGTTCCATGACAAAAGGGGCCTCCTCGCCTTTAAACAGAAAGCTTCTAAACAGTCTGCCCGTTAAAACGGCAACCACTACCCCGCCAAGATAAAGAACAAAGATCACGGTCCCTGCATAAGCGGCAAAAAAGGTACCTGCCAGTATTATATATACAGGCAGCCTTGCCGAGCAGGACATAAACGGGGTTATAAGCACCGTTAAAATCCTGTCTTTTCGGCTCTCAAGTGTGCGCGCGGCCATTATCGCGGGAACATTGCATCCGAAGCCCATGAGCATAGGTATGAAGGACTTTCCGTGAAGGCCTATCAGATGCATTACCCGATCCATCAAAAAAGCAGCCCGGGCCATATAGCCGGTGTCCTCGAAAAGAGCGATGCAGAAAAAAAGCAGCAGGATATTGGGCAGAAAAACAATCACGCTGCCCACACCTGCAATCACACCGTCGAGAAGAAATTCCCTGAAAATCCCTGGCGGAAGCACGGCGGCAAGGCCGGAGGATAGCCATGAAATGGCCTGTTCAAGCCATTCCATGGGATAGGCCCCCAGGGTGAATGTAATCTGGAACATTGCCCAGATAAAAAAAATAAAAATGGGAAAGCCCAGGAACCTGTTTGTCAAAACAAGATCTATATTTCTTGAAATATCGACCCGGCCGGGCTTCGATGCGGCAACCACCTCCCGGATAACGCCCTCGATAAACCCGTAGCGTTCATCTGTCATCACGATTTCCGGCTCTTCATTGAAAAGATCAGACAAACGCGCCCGCCAGTCCTGAGCCTTTTCAAGCAGTTCGCCGCTTTTATCACCGAGTATCTGCACGAGCCTCTGCTTTACCACGGAGTCATCTTCGAGCAGCTTAATACCCGTCCAGCGGCGGTTGTAGGGAAAATCCGGGCCGATTTTCTCCTCCAACAATTCCCGCAGCTCGGATATGGCATTTTCAATGTCCTTGCTGTATCGCACTTTCCTGGTTTCGGCAATGCCCTGTCCGGATACCGCATGCTCAACTGCGGTCTCAAGCAGATCGTCTATGCCCCGTCCCTTATTGCCCACGGTAAAAACAACGGGAACACCAAGAAGTTCCGACAGTTTTTCCTTATCTATCCTGTAGCCCCTGGATTCGGCAAGGTCTGCCATGTTTAAGGCAAATACCACCTTGCAGTCCAGCTCCCTGAGCTGATTGGCGAGATACAGGCTGCGCTCCAGGTTGGAGGCGTCAATAATATCTATTACCACGTCCGGATTTTCTTCCAGGATGAAGTCCCTTGCAACGATTTCTTCAATAGAGAAGGGGGTGAGGCTGTAGGTGCCAGGCAGATCGATTATTTTTAAAGAAAAGCCTGATTTTTCTATGTCGCCTTCTTTTTTCTCTACTGTTACGCCGGGCCAGTTGCCCACTTTCTGGCGGGTACCTGTCAGGTGGTTGAAAATCGTGGTCTTGCCTGAATTGGGGTTTCCGGCAAGTGCAATCCTTAGCCGCTTTTTACCCATGGGTGCGCTCCAGCGGCTCAACAGTTATTACAGCCGCCTCGCTGACCCTCAGGGATAAATGCACACCCTTTATGGTCAATTCCATGGGATCACGCAGGGGGGCATATTTTTCTATATAAAATTCCGCTCCTCTGGTAAGGCCCATTTCAAGGATACGACGCCTAAGCCGCATCTCTCCGTTCACGGAAACTATCCGGCCTGACTGTCCTTCTCTCATCTCGCTTAAGCGCATTGCGTCATGTTTTTCCATTTACCGCAGGCTCCACAATTATTTTTTCCCCAAGCCCCCTGCCAAGAACATAACGCTGACTTCCCGCAGCGACAACCATCTGGCCTTTGCCGTAATTGACAATAACTTCCACTTCATCGCCCACGCGCAGGCCCATGCTCATAAGCCTCAGCCTCGAACTTGTCCCGCCGGAAAGTTCGATAATAACCACACGTTCTCCGGTTTTGGCTGAAGTCAGAGGCATTTTGCGGATATGATCACTTAGGCACTGATCGCATATTCCGTATATCTCCATTCTGTGCTGGAGCATGTGGAATCCATGGCTGCGGGCGACTTCCATCTGCAGGCCCTCCAGCCGGGAGTCTTCGAACTCGGTAATGCGTCCGCATTTCGTGCAGATCATGTGATCATGATGCTGCCCCAGGTGTTTGTGTTCATAGAGAAGTTCGCCGTTTTTGAAAAGGTTTTTCTGGGCGAACCCGTAGCGGCACATCAGCTCCAGGGTTTCTTCTATAAAATCAAGCCCGAGACTGTATCCCTGCTGTTGAAGAACAGACTGAAGGTGCTGCGGGGTAACGTGCTCCTCTGTGCGGAGAAAAGCATCCAGCACTGTTATCCTCTGATCCAGAGAATCGATCTGTTCCTGCCTGAACAGCGACTCAAACTGCCTGCGTTCCTTTAAATGAATATTACTACCCATAAGGGCTTTCCCCTGATATTTTAAAAATATTAATCATTAACTCAACAGTCTAAAGTTTAAATGTCTTATGCCGCAAGCGGCATTTCGTCC
>JBKHFD010000031.1:0-17890 GCA_046540355.1 Desulfobacterales bacterium | reverse complement strand
GGTTTTTGCGGCAATTTCCGGCAACTATTTTATCCTTCCGCCTAGAAGGTATACCCGATTGAAAAGTGAAACGCCCCGGGGCTTTCCTCCGGGCCGGGGTCGAGTTTCCAGCCGTACATTCCGCCTATTGGTCCTATGGGCGTGATATAGCGGAGGGCCAGGCCGACGGATTCCCTGAATTCATCGGTGCCTTTGTCCTGGTTCGGGTCGCGCACTGCTCCGGTGTCATAAAAGATTGCGGCTTCAAAATTCATTCCAAGGTCATAGCGCACCTCTGCGCTTGTCAGAAGGGAAGTCCTTCCGCCCACAGGATCGTTGTTTTCGTCGACCCTTAGCTTGTTTTCCGCGAAGCCCCGGACATCGGCAGCGCCGCCCAAAAAGAAAAGCTGGTCTTCGGCCACGCGGTCGCTTGAGCCGTATGGATCTATATATCCGATTTTGCCGCGCAAAGCCAGGGTGAGCCGTTCGAAGGGGGAATAATAATATCTTGTGTTTAATCTGTATTTAAAGAAGTCGTCTATGGAGGTGTCAAGCCCCCTTGAGACATCCACGCTCATAGAGGCCCGCACACCACGGGTGGGCCGCATATAGGAGTCCGTGCTGTTGTAGACAAGGCCGGGGGAAACAGTGGCGATAGCGCGCCTTGTATATTCGTCCTCCTCCTCTTCGGGCACCTGCCTGCCGTTTGTTCTGTACTGCTCCCGGGACTCGTAGCGGAAATTGAGATTTCCCGTAAGCCGCGGCATTATAGGTCTGGAAAAACCCTGGGAGGCCCCGTATAGCCGGATGCCGAAATCCTTGTTGAGTTCCTCGGTCTCCTCAGTGTAAATAGTTGTTCCCGAAGATATCTGCGTGCCCAGAAATCTGGGTTCGTTAAGATCCAGGTCGAGTCGGTAGCCTATCTGGCTCAATTCTATACCGCCGCGCAGTTCCTTGTTCAATCCCATGAGGTTTCTGTCGCCTGCCGCAGTATTAATATAAAAAAGCCTTCTGGTGTCGTAGCCGGCTGCCGCCTCGACAAAATAGGGTTTGATTTCATGGATTTCAGCCAGCATGTCCACGCGCCCGGCCTTTTGTTCCAGTCCGAAGGTTTTGAATTCAGCAGTGTCCACTACCTGCAGACTCCTTATATTTCTGCGGGAAGCGGTTATTTTTGACAGGGAAAACGGCTCTCCGGGCGAAATCCTGGTTTCCCGTTCAAGTATTCGCTGCCGGGTCTTGAAATTGCCGGTAAAAAATATTTCTCCCATGCGTACAAAAGGCCCGGGATCAACCGTGTATGTTATATCCGCTTTTGTTTCGTCGTCTGTAAATAATATTTCGGGTTCCACGGAAACATGCGGGTAGCCCTCCTCTGAAACAGCAGCGGCAAGGGAGTTTCTGTCAGGTCTTACAAGATACTGCCTGAAAGGAGTGCCGGGTTTCATCTCAAGGCTCTGTTTTGCCGCGTCCCTGGAGACTGGAAGTTCGCCCTTTATTTTAACATCCCGTACAATGGTCCGGGGGCCTTCCTCTATATCAAGGCGCACAGCCACATCAATGGTGTTCTTCCTGTCGGGGGATGGAGCTGTTTCCACGGTCTTTTGTATGGAAGCGTGTCTGTAGCCCGCTTCCTCGTAAAGGGCGTTTATCTCCCTTATGTCGTCTTCAAGAATTCCGGGATCATATACCCCTTCATGGCGGAATTCCGGGGGGGCCGTGAGCATCCGGTCCAGGACTTTTTCCCTGGCAAAAGCATCGACACCGGCAAGAACAACTGAATCGACAATGTATTTTGCACCTTCTTTTATCACGAACCTGATGTTTTTCGTTTTCGCATCAGGATCGCCGTTTTCCGGGGTTTTTTGTTTAGTCCTTATTTCAACATCCTGATATCCTGCCTTGTGATAGCGTTTTTCCATGTTTCTTATGCTTTTGCGCAGTCCCAGGCTTCCGGTGTCACCTTCCGAAAAAATCACCAGGTCCTTTTTAAGGGTATAATCCCAAAATTCGCTGTTTCCTTCAAATGAAACTCTGCTGCGGGGGCCCTCGGAAATCGTAAAAATCACCCTGGCTGTTTTTTCATCAGGATCTTTTTTGATTTCCGATATCACTTCTGCCTCGGCATATCCTTTGCTGGTGTAGAAATTCCGTATTTTTTCTGCATCTTCTTTTATCTTTTCTTCTGCGAGCCGCGAGGCCCCGCCCGGCAGAAGGGAGGATTGCCACACCGAGAGCCGGGTTTTTAACCGGAGACCTGAAAATGATTTGTTTCCGCGCAGCCTCAGCGCTTCAACACTGTAATAGTCGCCCTTGTCTATGGTTACATCCAGGAGGCAGTGTCCGTCTTGTGGGTCTTTTCTGTGGGAGATCGTTACCTTCGGACTGATGAATCCCTCCCTGAGGAACAGTTTTTTTATGTTTTCTTCCTGCCGGGATATTTTTTCTTTAAAGCAGGGATCTCCCGCCTCAATGTCCATCGCGTTTCTGATCTCCTTTTCCAGTAGCGGGAATCCTCCTTTTATGCGTATGTTTTTGACCCTGGCATAAGGCTTGAGGTTAAAGACAAGGTCGATTTCTTTTTGGGACCAGTCCGGGTCCGGAATCTCGATTTCTTTAAAAAGCTGCGAGTGTTTAAGCGCCTCAACCGACCTTGAAAACCCAATGTCTGAAAAGGGTCTGCCTTCTTTTAGGTATATCAGGTTCCGGGCTATCTCTTCCAGCTCCCGGATGTCGCCGGGACCCTGGCTGATATTTATCCGGATTGAGTCCACTGCCGGCTGGTTCCCGGAACATACGGCTGTATCCGGGCAGGTTGCGATAATAATCAATGCAGCCGAAAGCGCCACTATGGCAGCCCTGGGGAGAAGCCGGGAAATCTTTATTGATCGGTAAGTTGTATGCACGACTACCTGAACTCCAGCCTGTAGCGCATTTCTCCGCCGAATGCTCCGCCGGTGTCCTGGTAAGCATTTGCGGAAAGATTTTCAAGAAGTCTGTAGGTACCGGTGGTCTGCTGCACCATTTCCCCGCTTTTTCTTTCCACGCCATATTTAACCGTAAGTCTTCTTGACAGTTCTTTGCCCACTGTTATTTTAACCCCCTGTTCGTTTTCCCCGTCCGTGCTGGTCCCGTTCTGCCTGTATTCCACTTCCACTATGTCCAGGCCCGTGCCCTGCCTTACCTGTTTTTCAATTCTTTCTCCAAGCAGATTGGCAAGCATCTGCTCCGGTCCGCTCGTTGTTCCGGTTGATCCGGCCATTTCCCGGGTGGTTTTCCCGGTGGCCAGAAGTGATATAATGTCTTTGTCCTCTTCGGGCGGGCTTGAGGACAGCTGGAAATCAAGATTTTCCGGACTCCCGGTTATCGCCAGGGTAATGGTCCACTGCCGCACCCTGGATTCGGCCACAATGTCAAGTTCCGGTTCTATGCTGTATGGATCCACAAAGTCAACAATGCCTTTTTTGACTTCAAACTCGGTGTTTCTGTAGGCCACGTTTCCTTCGGCTATTTCTGCGCGGCCCGTTAGTACCGGATTTTCAGCGGTGCCCTTAAGGGCAAGCTGCGGGCGGATTGTGAGCAACGCCAGGTTGTTGTCCACAATGAAGGGGTTTTTGTGACCCAGGGAGATATCTAAGGACAGGTTTCTTAAAAACGCTACATCCGGCATCTCAATTTCCGTGCGGGAAGAGCTTCTGCGCGTTCGCCTGCCAAGATCACTTGCCCTTCCGATCAGGCTCATGTTTACATCCTTGTAATACAAACCTTCAAGAAGGGTTATTTCGCCTGAAAGCATGGATTCATCAGGGGTGCCGGAAAGTTTTAGTCCGGCGTTTATGCGCATGTCCATCATGTCCGGAATATTTACAGGCAGATTTTCCGCCCTTATATCTATATCCGCCCGGACAGGGGCGAAGGCATCAAGATCGATTCTGCCGTCAACCGTAAAAACCCCCTGGTCAAGCTTTCCCGAAATTCCGGAAAATGTGACGCCCTGTTTTGTTATTTTTATCTGCCCGTTTAAAGAATGCAGCTTCTGCATGGTAGTGGCAAGGCCGCATTCAAGATTGTCGAGGATGAGTTGCGCCGAAAAGTCAGGTTCTTTAAAAGTGCCAAGGATCCGGGCTTCAAGCAAAGCCCTTCCCTTCGGTGATTGAATTTCCGGCACGATACCTTCTGCGAGTTCTGCGGGGAATACGCCTTCTGCTGTTATATCTATGTTTCCGTCCGGGCTGCCTGTTCCATGGACATCTATATATCCGTCTGCCGGCAGTTTGATCCGGTTTTCAGGAACGATTATCCTCCGGTCTTCAAAAGACGCACTAAAATCGCGTAATGAGGCTATTTCACGGTCGTCCATTCTCAGCTTCAGGTCGGATATATTTAATTGTGCGTTTATATTCTCAATATTATCCGTGTTTCCCCCGGCCTTCAGACTGCCTGTAAAGGAACCCGAGAAACCTTCAATGCCTGCAACCCTGAAAAATGGTGTAAGTTCTGTTTCAGGAAGTTCGGCATTTACTGAAAAATTACGACTCCCAAGATCATAGTCAAGGTTTAAGTAAAAAGGATCAGAAATGTTTAATGCGGCCTTCATGTCACTGAGTTCGGCTGTTATATCCACATCAGGAATATCTCTGCCTTCGGTCGAAAGGTCTGTGAATTTGATCACCGCCTCCATGCCGGGATTTTCGAGGCTTCCTTTGCCCTGGGCCGAGATTTCAGCATGGCCCTCAAGGCCCGCATATTCAATAAAATCCATGTCTGCCAGGGCCAGCGGGGTTGAATTTATGCTGATCTGATATTTCCGGTCCGGGGAGATCCATCCTTCGGCTTTGAGTTCCTGTTTTTCGCCAAGAAAAACTTCCAGCGGCTCCAGGTGTATCCGGCGATCCCTGATAGTGGATCTGAGGTTCAGTTTTTCAATTTTCTGGACCCCGGTTTCAATGTTTTTTGCTTCCGCGGTGATAGTGCCCTCGGGATTCCTCAGACTTCCGCGGATATTTCCGGCCGCCTGCACGCTTGCCCGGATCTGAGGCAGAAAATCTTCCATGTTCATGTTGTTTGTTTTAAAGGCAATATCTATGGCCGGGTCGGGTTCAGGACTGAAGGTTTCGCCGTCGAGGATCTGTATTGTTCCTGACAGTTCAGCTGTCGAGGAGTTGCTTGCTATCTTCACTTTTGAAAGATCAAGGCCGCCCTCATAAAATCCGATTCTGGCTTCAAGGCTGTCTATTCCGATATCCCGGAACCCTGGTTCCTCTGCTTTCAGCACGGCGTCTACAGAGGGCATGGCTGCATTACCTGAAATATCGGCAGACATGGTTACTTTTTTACCGGTTATGCCCTGGACTCCGGATTTTTCCGCAAGCCTGTCTATCTCGGCTATTTCCGCATTTGTTTCAAGTTCGAGGCTGTTTTGGGAGATATCGTAGCTGCCACGGGCATTTATCCTGAATTCGGAAGACTCTGCGCTGATTTTCCGGATAAGTATTTGCCCTGTTTCCACCCGGGTGAGAGAGGATATGTCAATGTCGAAGGGGCCTGTTTTTCCGTCGGGCGAAAGCCCCCGGAGGGAGAATTGTGCATCTGCGTCTGCTTTGATGTTTTCCGGGGTTATGCCGGTGCTTTCCACCCCGATCCGGCCGGAGAGACGGCCGCTGAAATTTTTCATCCCTGGCAGTTGGGAGACCAGGAGATCCGATAACCTTGATTCAAGACTGCATTCGATGGTTTCCGGGTCTGCGGGCGGGGAGGTCAGCCCGCGGGGAAAAACAGGTTCAAGATCTATTGTGCCGGAAGCATTGACGGCGCCTTCCAAAAGATCGGCTTCAAGCTCCCTGATATGGAGTTTTCTGTCCTGCATCAAAATTTGCATTTTTATCTTATTTAGTTCGGTGCCTGCAAGTACGAATCCGTCTGAATTCAGATCAGCCGTGACCTCTGGATTGGCGGGATTTCCTTTTACTGATGCATTAAGCAGGACCCGGCCTGACAAATCCTGCTGGAGCGAAAGGATCTCCTTGATTTCCGAAAGATTCGCCGAGGCATTAACAATGAGGTCCGGCTCCGGAGATGTGAAAATATCCGACACAGAGCCTGAAACAGCAAGGCTTGATTTTCCGGATTCAAGTTCAAGTCTTAACGGGGCAAGTTTTTTGTTTTTCAGTTCGGCTTCCAGGAAAAAGCCGTCTATGGGAATGTTTGTCCCATATCCGTCCACTGCCCCCTGTTTGACAGTAAATCTAAGCGTTCCCTCCTTTCGGGTAAGGTTTGCATCCGAGATCCTGACGTTTAAACCATCAAGAAAAACATTCGCCTCCCCTGCGGGGCTGTCTTGGGCGTCGGTATATGAAAATGTTCCGTTTTCCGCTTCCATGCTTTTAATAATTACGTTTAATGCCGGGGCTCCTTTTTTTTCTTCATCCCTGGGTTTAAGTTCCTTTTCTTCAGTAGTAAATGCACGGGTCAGGTTTAAATTTCCCTGCGCATCAGTCTCGATAAATACCGCAGGCTGTATGAATCGGGCTGATTCCACAAGCACCGTGCCTGATAAAAGCTTTGTAAGCCCGATGTCTGCGGACATATTCTTCAGGGTGATTATTTTCTGGTTTTCCGTATCCATAACCTCAAGGCCGTGCAGGCGGATTTTTCCGGTAAAAATGGAAATATTTTGTTCTTCCCAGTCTATATGGCCGGGTATTGCAGCGTTTAAGTGCTTTCGGATCAGGTTTGCCGCGGTCTCGGTGTTTAGAAACACTTGAAGGGAGACTGCAGTTACCAGGGCAAGGGCGGCAATTGCAACGGATGAGAAAACAAGTATTTTTAAAATCCGCCTTATCATTGATTTTCCCCCGGAAGGTCAATAATCACGAGGGTCCCTTTCTCCGGCCGGGATTCGACTTTTATGGTCCCCCCGTGTTTTTCAATCACCGCATAGGCGGTGCTCAGGCCGAGTCCCATTCCCTTTACAGCCCCCATTTCCTTGGTCGTAAAGTACGGGTCGAATATTTTTTCAAGATCCGAAGGAGGTATTCCGCGGCCGGAGTCCTCGATCATGATTCTGACAAATTTTCCATGGGGGACGGTTTCTGTTCGGGAGTCTTTGTCCTTTGGAGAATCAGGATTTTCAGCCGTGATTCTTAGCATGCCTCCCCCGGGCATGGCCTCTTTTGCGTTTGCTATAATTTCGGAAAACGCCAGTTCCGTTTGCCCCGCGTCAAATCCTGCCCGGATAGGGGCTTCAGGAACGTCAAGTTTTGTTTGAATCATGGGTGCATCCCTGAGGCCCGCCTCAAGGGCTCTTTTAAGAACCGGCAGGATGTCGCCATGAGTTTTTTCAGGCTCCTCGCTTCCGGTAAAAATCGTGAGCCTTCTGGTTAGTTCTCTTGCCTGGATACAGGCATTTTCAGCGTTTTTTATCATTTCCCGTTCTTTGTCAGACAGTTGTGGTTGATCGATCATGGAGATGTAGCCCAGGATAACCGCCATGAGATTGTTAAAGTCATGGGCTATCCCGCCGGCCATCACTGCTATAGATTCAAATTTTCTGGCATTGAAAAGCCGGGTCTCCATCTGCCGCATTTCTGTTACGTCCCTGTAGATGCTCAGCTTGGAGACGGAGCCGTCCGGGTTGCGTATGGGCGAATGTGTTATATTATATATTTTTCCGTCAAGCGGGCTTTTAATTTCCTGGCTTACGGATTTCCCCTGCGTAACGTTTTCAAGGGGGCACCAGCCGCATTTTTCCTCAAGACCGTGGATAACATTATGGCAGGGCTCTCCTGTTTTATCCCTTCCGGAGCGTTTTATCATGGCCGGATTCATGTAGTCCACCTTATAATCAGGATTACAGATATAGACAGCATCCGGCGTGCTTTCCATAATGGATCGGTACTTCTGCTCGCTTTGTTCCAGAAGATAGGCGGTTTGTTTCTGTTCGGCAACTGCTTTTTCAAGTTCCCTGTTTTTTTCGGAAAGTTCTCTGGTCCTGGATTCGACATTGGCTTCAAGTTCTGCCACATGCCTGCCGAGCCTTATGGACATTGCATTGAAAGCTTCGGTGAGTTCACGCAGCTCCCGGCCCCTTGGAAGATCCATTGTTTCTCCCAGGCGTGTTTCAGATTCCGCGATCTGTCTTGATTTTTCCCTTATCCTGTCAATGGGCAAAAACAGAAATCTGCGTGTAAACCAAAGTATAGCAGCCGAAAAACCGACCAGGACCGCCAATATGATGCCGGAGATGAAAAACGAGATCCGGTTTGCATTGGCAAAGGCTTTTTCCAGGGGTATTCTGATTGATATCGCGGATACCACTTCCCCGGATTCACGGTTAAAGCTGCGCTCCGGGCCGTATTCCGCCACCAATTCGTCGGGGGCCTCCCTGGGTGTGCTGTGGCACCTAAGGCAGCTTTCTTCCATGGTTTCCCCCCTGCGCAGCACATAGAAATAAGGCTGCCCTTCTATTGGGCGGATTCCTGATTTTGCAGTAAGGTCCGGGTCTTTGTTCAATTTCCGGAGAAAATCCCGTTCATAGCCGTCAGCCTCGTTTTCCGGGCTTCGTGCGTTTATGGCGCACTCCTTGTAGTAGTCGTCGTCGTCGTTTTGGTTTAAGTCCTTGAAGTATTTCTGCATTTCCCGAACCGCATAGGTTGACGACATCCATACCGGATCAAAGTGCTCCGGATCCGTGAAGTCCTATGACCATTCAAAGAGTTTCGGCTTTAACTGGTGAGTAAAATAGGTATGTGTTGCAAGGTTTCTGTCAAGGAGAATGCGGGACTTGGATTCTGCTTCCTCCAGGGCCTGTTCCCGCATCTCGGTGTTGACGGTCAGGATAATTCCCGCCCCGCCGGCAATAAGAAGAGCGATGGTCATTAAAAAAAACATTGTTTTAAGCTTCATAGAAATCCCTCTACCGGGTATGATCTTTTAAGTATAAATAATAGTACAATAATGCTTGCAGCGGCATTTGTATTTATTATAATAGGTCTTATAACCTCTGTTTACAAGCCCGGAAGGAAAGGTATGTAATTCATGAATCCGGATGTAAAAAAGAATACCGAGGCTGCCATGAAGGATCCAGAGCTGACACCGGCTGCCAGGAAGGTGATGGAAAAGCGCTATCTTGCCAGGGACAACCTTGACAATATAATTGAAACCCCCGGGCAGTTGTTCCACCGGGTGGCAAGGGCCGTGGCCGCGGCCGACCGGATGTTTGATCCGGGCGCCTCAGTGGTTAAAACTGCCGATGCATTCGAATCCGCAATGACCTCTTTTGCCTTTCTGCCCAATACGCCCTGTCTTATAAACGCTGGCAGGCCCATGGGGCAGCTTGCGGCATGCTTCGTTCTGCCCGTGGATGACAACCTGGAATCAATATTCCAGAGTTTAAAAGACACGGCCCTGATTCATCGAAGCGGCGGAGGGACGGGCTTTTCATTCTCCCGCATCCGCCCCCGGGGCGATACCATATTTCCGGCCTTCGGGGTTTCAGGAGGGCCGGTCTCCTTTATCGAGCTTTTCGATTCCGCCACCTACATAATAGACCGCAACCAGGTGCGGCCCGGGGCAAACATGGGCGTGCTCCATGTCTCGCATCCGGATATAGAGGAGTTTATCCGGGTCAAGTCCCGCCATGGCAGCCTGGAGAATTTCAACCTGTCGGTTGCAGTGGATGACCGTTTTATTGAATCCCTGGAAAAGGGCTCGCGCTATTGCCTTATCCATTCCCGCACAGGCGAGGTTGTAGGGGAAAAGCCTGCAGAGAAAATCCTGGACATGATAGCGGAAAGCGCATGGAAATGCGGTGATCCCGGAATCCTGTTCATAGACAGGATAAACCGTGCAAACCCGACCCCGGGACTCGGTGGAATAGAGGCAACAAACCCCTGCGGTGAACAGCCGCTTCTTCCCTATGAATCATGCACCCTCGGCTCGGTTAATCTTACCAGGTTCGTCTCTGACGGGGATATCGATTACGCGGCCCTTGAGCAGACGGTAGAGCTGGCCGTGCATTTTCTGGATAATGTAATTGAGGTAAATCGCTATCCCTTAAGGCGGATAGAGGAGTGGAGCCGCACCAACCGCAAAATCGGCCTGGGGGTTATGGGATTTGCCGACGCTCTTATAATGATGGGGATTCCCTACCAGAGTCAAAAGGCCCTTGAGCTGGCTGATAAGATAATGGGGCGGATCCGTGAAACCGCGGCCGCGGCATCTGCGGAACTGGCTGAAGAGCGCGGCAACTTTCCGGCATTCGGGCACAGTATCTTTCCGGCCTCGGGGGTGAAAAAACGGAGGAATGCGGCGCTGACAACAATAGCCCCCACCGGCACCATAAGCCTTATAGCCGGGGTGAGCTCCGGTATAGAGCCTGTTTTCGCTTTTGAAATGCAGCGAAGCATGGTTGACGAGGTGGTAAGCGAGGTGCATCCCTTATACCGACGGTACCTTGAAGAGGGGCAAACCCCGCCCCGGGAAATTTTTCAGAGCGCCTGGGATGTTGAGCCGCACTGGCATTTAAAAATTCAGGAAGCATTTCAGAGGCACACCGACAATGCTGTTTCAAAAACTGTTAACTTTCAGTCTGACGCCACCATAACCGATATCAGGAACCTCCTTGAAACCGCGGCCGGGATGGGATTAAAGGGTGTCACGATTTATCGTGACCAGTCCAGGTCTGACCAGTCGCTTTCCGCATCCCTGCAAAGGTGTGAGAAATGTGAATAAAATTTTAACACGGGTTTTTAAAGTTCATTTTCCAGGGATATGATTATGTCGGCCACTGTGGCGCCCTTGCCCTTTTCGTGGACTATTAAGGGGTTTATGTCGAGTTCCTTTATACGGGGGCAGTCTGTTACAAGATTGGACAGGCCCACCAACAGTTTTTCCATTGTTTCGATGTCAGCCTGGGGTTTTCCGCGGAATCCGGTAAGGATCTGGTATCCTCTTACGCTTCTTATCATGCGGCGTGCATTGTTGCGGCCGATGGGAGCCAGGCGGAAGGAAACATTTTTAAACAGCTCCACGTAGATGCCTCCGAATCCGAACATAAGCAGGTGGCCGAAACCCGGGTGCTTATTTACGCCCATTATAACTTCCTCGCCCTTTTCGGCCATTTTAGTAACAAGCACACCTTCTATTTCGGCATCAGGGTTGTAAGCCGAAGAGTTTTTTACAATCTCCGTATATGCCTGCTCTGCATTCCGGCGAGTCTCAATGTTTAACATTACGGCCCCGGCATCCATTTTATGCAGAATCTGCGGTGAGACCACTTTCATGACAATCGGATATCCTATCTTGTCGGCGGCCCGGCCGGCCTGTTCGGCTGATACGGCCACTTCCAGCGGAGGGGACTTAAACCCGTAGCATTCCAGAAGCCTGTGTCCGTCATGCTCGCCGAGCAAGGTTTTGCCTTCCTTTAAACAGTCCTCCACTATCTGTTTCGCTTTTTCCCTGTCGAATTCAAGGTCGTACTGGGGCAGGATGGTGCGGGTGATCCACCTGGTGGCCTCATAAAGTTTGCCAAGTGCCCGGGCCGCTTTTTCCGGAAAAGCGTATACCGGCACATGGTGTTCCTGCAAGTACTCAACCCCGGCGGATACGTCCACCACGCCCATGAAGCAGCATACAATGGGTTTATCGGTATTCTGATAGGTTTTCACTATTGCTTTTGCAGTTCCCACTGCATCGGTCATTGACTGGGGGGTAAGAATCATTAGCACACAGTCAACGCCCGGGTCTTTAATCACCGCGTCCAGGGCATGTTCGTAGCGTTTGCTCGGCGCATCACCTATGACGTCCACCGGATTGCTGAAGTTGGCGGTAGGCGGCAGATTTCTGCGCAGGGCCTCGTCTGTTTCAGGAGAAAATTTTGCCAGTTCCAGACCCGAGACCTCTGTCATGTCCGTGGCAATGATCCCGGGTCCCCCCGCATTGGTGATAATGGCGGTACGGTTGCCGGACGGGAGCCTGTTTGCTGAAAAAGCGCCTGCATAGTCAAAGAGCTCGTCCACTGTATCCACCCGGAGAATTCCTGCCTCACTAAAAATCGCGTTATAGACGGCCTCTGAGCCGGCAAGCGAGCCTGTATGCGACGATGCAGCCCTGGCCCCAGAGGCTGTCTTGCCTGATTTGATAACAAGTATGGGGGTTATCCTGTCGCCCGAGGTTATTTTCTTGACTTCGTCAATAAAGCCTTCCCGCATGCGCAGTTCTTCCATGTAGGCCATAATCACATGGGTTTCGGTATCCTTGTGGAAGTAGCGCAGAAGATCGAATTCATCAACATCCGCCTTGTTGCCTATGGAGATAAATTTTGAAAATCCGTAACCCCGGGAGATGGCAAAATCAAGAACAGCCGTGCAAAGAGCTCCGCTTTGCGATGTGAAGGATATATTGCCGTGGCCGGGCAGGTGTGTTGAAAAACTTGCGTTTAACCGTACATCGGGATGCGGATTAATGACTCCCAGGCAGTTGGGCCCTATCAGGGGGATCCTGGCTTCCCTGCAGATCAGGGCGATTTCTTCTTCAATCTCCGCGCCTTCGCCTCCCACTTCCTTGAATCCAGCGGATACTATAACTATTCCTTTAACGCCTTTTTCCACACACTCGCGCACTGCCTCCAGAGCGATTTTCGGGGGCAGAATTATCATCGCCATGTCCACTTGGTCTGGTATGGCGGTTATGCTTTCATAGCAGCGCACACAAAGGATGGAGCGAGCATTCGGATTTACCGGGTAAAGCGTCCCGGTATATTCGCCGCGTAAAATGTTTGCGAAAATGTCGTGGCCCACCTTGCCCGGCGTGGAAGATGCTCCGAGCACCGCGACCGAGTTTGGCGAAAAGATTGCATCCAGCTTTTCCATTTCGTGATTCCTTTTATATTTATTTTATGAAGTTTGTTTCAGGTTTGCCCGATTATTGCTTTACAGTTTTCATGCATGCTATTTTAATCCTGAAAAGTCAGTTTTGCAAAGTGCCGCATAGGTTTGAGAAGTTGTTGCCGCCGGAGCGCTTTATGTATATACTATGTTCTACGAGTTGATTTTGGTGCGTAACGGATTTATTGTTACTCTAAAAGCAATGAAGGCCGGGAGAAGAATTGATCTGGAAAAATAAACAGGAGGAAAGACATGGGCAGAAATGTAGTAGTGGCGGTTGACGGCTCGGAAAATTCCATGAGGTCTCTGGATTATATCTCCATGATGTTTGGAGAATCTGATCTTGAGATTGATTTGCTTTATATCATGCCGGCTCTGCCGCCGCTGTTTGATGATCCCGAGGTGCGCCGCGAGGCAAAAAAGCAGCTGGAGGCCATTGAGACGAGAAATCGGGAAAAGGGCGAGGCTATCCTGTCGGAAGCCAAAGAACGGCTGGAGAAACTCGGGTTTGACGGCGGGAGAATAAGAACCAATCTTGAACACAAGGAGAGGGGGGCGGCCCGGGACACCTGTTATTTTACCATAATGAACCAGGGCCAGGCCATTGTTGTAGGGGCCCGCGGAAGAAGCCGGATTGAGAAGTTTTTTACCGGAAGCGTGTCCGGAAACATAGTTCAGTGCAGCAAAAAGACCCCGGTATGGCTGATAAACGGCAAGGTGAATTCAAAAAAGGTGCTCCTTGCGTTAGACCCCTCAGAAAACGCCATGAAAGCGGTTGATCATGCGGCATTAATGCTTGCCGATACCGGGGCTGAGCTCAGGCTGTTTTATACCAAGAGGGATTTAAGCCGGTTTATCCCGGACGATGTGATAGAGGCTGCCCCAGATATCCAGGAATTTTGGCAGACAAAAGCAGGAGAGCAGATAGCACCGTTCATACAAAAATCCATTGATAAGCTGAAATCAGCGGGTATAGCAGAAAACCGTATTTCTACAGAAATTATTCCCGGTACCCGCAATCCGGCAGATGATATTACATCATATGCGCGCAAAAACTGGTTTGGCACGGTTGTTATGGGGCGCCACGGCCAGTCTGATAAAAACGATTATCCCATGGGAGGAATCACCGGCAGGGTGGTCCAGGATTCGGCAAACCTGGCCATTTGGGTGGTCTGAAAAGTAATCCGGGGAATCCGAAATGGCCTCTGTTCAGCCTTATCTGCTTTTGGCCATAGGTTTTGTGCTCCTGGTCAAGGGGGCGGATTTTCTGGTGGAAGGTGCGGGGTCGATTGCCAGGCGGTTTAAGATCTCAGATCTGGTAATAGGGCTCACCATTGTTTCATTCGGAACCTCCGCCCCCGAGTTATTTGTAAATATAGCAGCCAGCGCAAAAGGTAATACCGGAATTGCCATCGGCAACGTGCTTGGCAGCAATATAGCAAATATCCTTCTTATCCTGGGCATTTCAGCCCTTGTCTATCCCCTGGCTGTAACCAGGGGAACCGTATGGAAAGAGATTCCTTTCAGCCTGCTGGCAGCAATGGTTCTGGGCATTGCAGCCAATGACCGTATTTTTGACGGATGGGCGTATTCGGATATCTCCCGGTCCGACGGCCTGATCTTTTTGATGTTTTTTGTTATTTTCCTTTATTACTCGGCAAGTATTGCCCGAAATGTCACTGGTGACGCACAGGGCATGCCCATGCGCAGACGCGGGATGCCTGTCGCGGCTGCAATGGCGGCAGCAGGTATAATCGGGCTGGCAGTCGGCGGAAAGCTTATTGTGGACAGTGCAGTCCACATTGCCACAACCCTGGGCATGAGCGAGGCCACTGTGGGGCTGACCATAGTAGCGGTGGGCACATCGCTTCCCGAACTTGCAACATCTGCAATGGCGGCATGGCGCAAAAACGTGGAAATCGCCGTGGGCAACGTGGTGGGTTCCAACATTTTCAACATTTTTTTCGTTCTGGGCATAAGTTCGGTTATCAGACCGCTTCCCTTTTATAACGGCGGCAACCTTGACCTATTAATGGTGATAGTAGCCAGCCTGATTTTGTTTATCACCATGTTTACCGGCACGCGCCGGATGCTTGACCGCTGGGAAGGCGCCCTGCTGCTGGTCTTTTACGCAGCATACCTGGTCTACCTGGTGGGCAGAGGGTAAAATAAAAGGATTGCCTTTTTATGGATATTTCCCGGTCTCGTATTTCTGCAGAAAAGAAGATAGATGCCATGCGCTCAATGATAGTGGAGATGATTGACGCCTCGATACAAAAAGCGGTGGAAAAGGGCTCTCATCCTCTGGAACGCGGCTGCAACTGCATTGTATGCGTTAACCGGCGCAAACGCATTCTAACCGGCGATTCGAATAATTGGGAGTACCGTTTGTAGTCGGTCAGAATCACTCTTCCTTTATCTCCGCTCCGAGACTGCGCGCCCTTTCTGCAAAGTTTTCCGCCACCGCGGAAAGCTTTGCGGCTTTTCTTCCCGATGCGACTGCCTCGTTTTTGGCTTCCCTGACCTCTTTGTCAAGCTGCCGTGTTTTTTCTTCATCCTCTCCTGATTCCACGGCCCGGCGCCATGCGTCAATGGCCTTTTCCAGATTGGCTGATGCTTTTTCAGCTGCCTTTTCAGCATCTTTTGCCCTTTTAAGGGCGTCGTTATACTTGTCAACAGCCTCTGCGATTTCGCCGGCAGGGCCCTGTTCCGGCTCGGCTGACAAATCTATATCTTTTGAGGCAAGCACCGCGGCCGTAACCGGCAGCCGGCACAGCAAAGGGGAGAGATCATCTCCGAATGGATCGCGGGGCTGATCCTTTACAAGCCTGAAAGGCAGAAACACCAGCGCTGCATCCTGAGAATATGCAGCTACGGCATCAGCACCAGCGCATGCCACTATTTCCGGCTCTGCCGGGATTCTGATTTCAGAAAGGGTTTCTTCGAGGTCTGCCACTGTTTTACCGGAAGTCACCACATCGGCGCTTATATCAAGCACCCTGATTTTTGCGTCATGCCAGGGCCTGTTATGACGTATCATGTGGGCAAACAGGATCATGAGGCGGCTTGTTGCATCCCCTCTCCACCATACGTCAATGCGCCTTTTATCAGCCGGCATTTCCTGCATATTCTTCCAGGCTTTTTCTTCCGCGGAAAACAATACAATATTATAGCCCTGCCGGAATGCAGTGCTCAGGTATATACCGAATCTTCTGGCCCGGTATTCAGACGGAGCCTCGTTTGAATGCCCGATCCAGTTGGTCATCATGGTGTTGCCCTTTAAGGGGCCTATGCCGAAGGACTGAACAAGTGAGAGAAGCGAAAGGCGTATATTCGGGCCGCTAATTACCAGCGGAAACATGTCCGCTTTCAGTTCGCGGATGTCTTTTACTATTTCATTTCTTGTCTCCTCTTTTTGTTTCCGGACCTTTGCCCCCTCGCCCTGTATTATCCTCACCACAGTGGCAAATCCGCTGTCCCCCTGGAGCCAGTCGGCAAACAGAAGCAGAGGTTTGCGCCTTTCGGGGTCATCAGAGAACACCAGCAGGTTGGGTCTCCAGTCCCTGGGGTGTTCGGGTGCGTCCGCGGCCTGCAGCAGGTGGCTTCTTATCTGCTGGAAACGCCAGGAGCGGCGGCTGTCAGCCCACCTGGCAGGACCCGCGGTCCTGGAAAGATACTGGTAAAGGGCAAATAAAAAAACCAGGGCCACGATGCCTGCTGTAATATTTATTGCGAGCATGGCTGCCAGGCAGGCAAGGCCGCCTGCAAGGCTCAGGTGCTTGTTATAGTATTTGAAAGTCGGCCTGAAAGAAGGACTTGCGGCTCTTGCCTCGAAAAAGGTGGCATAGTTTAAAAGTCCGTATGAGATAAGGAAAAACATGGACACGATGGGCGCGATCACGTTTAAATTCCCAAGGGCAATGGTAAAAAGCGCAATCGCACCTGAAAGCAGCACCCCGCGCCTGGGATTGTTGGCAGGGCCGGCGCCCTTTGCAAATACAAGCAGGAAGGGAAATATTCTGTCTGCGGAAAGGGACTGAAGAATCCTGGGTGCGCCCATAAACGAGGCCATCCCGGATGAAAGGGTGGCCGCGATAACTCCGGCGAGCACCAGGGAGTCAATGGCGGCCACCCGCTTCATGGCATTATAGTCTTCTGCCAGGATGTCTCCCGGAAGCGAGCCTGCAAATACCAGGGCGGCGATAAAATATATAAAGATGGAGAGCCCCACAGCCGCAAAGGTGCCGTTGGGCAGGCTTCTGCCAGGATCTTTGAGATCCCCGGACATGCTCACCCCCTGGGTGAAGCCCGTGACCGCAGGGAAGAATATGGCAAATATTGCCCAGAACGGAGGGGAATTTTCCGGCGGCACCAGATTGTTTGCCAGCACCGCCGTATCCCAGCGAAGGGCGCCGCCGATAAAAAAAGAGGCGATTGCCGCAAAAAGCACCGCCATAACCACAAACTGAAACCTTGAAGCCCAGTCCGCACCCAGCCAGGCAAATACAAACAAAAACACCACAGCCCCTGCGGCTATCATCTGGGCAAGGCCCTTCATGGAAAAAGGAACCAGGTAAGCAAGAACTTCCCCGAAGCCTATGCAATAGAACGCCACAGATACTGATTGGGCAAGAAACAGGACAATGCCGATGGCACCGCCGAACTCCAGGCCCAGGGTGCGCGAGATAAGATAATAGTCTCCGCCGCCCTTGACCTTAAGATTTGTGGCAATGGCTGCAAGAGACACCGAGGTTAGCACGGAGATAAGGTTTGCAAGTCCGAGAATGAGCAGGGCCATGAGCAGCCCTGCATTTCCCACAACATAGCCCAGGCGCAGAAACAGTATTATGCCGAGTATCGTAAGTATGCTCGGCGTAAAAACGCCTGCAAACGTTCCCAGCCCGGGGACAAACTTGGGGTCAAACCTTGATTTTGTCATTTAAATTACCTTGCCAGCCGAGTGCGATAAATAAACTTTATTATTCTTATCCAACAGACACAAAAATGCAAAGCAAACAATGGGGTCA
>JBKHFD010000030.1:0-17953 GCA_046540355.1 Desulfobacterales bacterium | reverse complement strand
GTTTATCTATGCATTTATAGCTTCCAGGCTACCTGTACACGTACTTTTACAACCCAGAGATTATATAAACTCGCATCAGATGTTTGTTGCGTTTGCTCTTTTGGCCTTAGGCGTGATTATAGCCAGGCCCGAAATTGTGGCACCGGCTTATCAAGCCTCTCCGGAAGGCGCGCCCCCTATCTGGCCCTTTCTGTTCGTGGTAATTGCCTGCGGGGCCATATCCGGATTCCACTCCCTTGTCAGTTCCGGAACATCATCGAAACAGTGCTATTCCGAAGATGATGCCAGGTTTGTTGGCTATGGCGCCATGCTCACAGAAGGAGCACTGTCCACGTTCGTCATCGTGGCCTGTGTTGCCGGAGTCGGGATAGGAATGACCACCGGGGGCGATACTTTTACAGGCCTGGAAGCCTTTACTCACCACTATTCATCCTGGGCTGCGGCCAACGGGCTCGGAGCCAAAATTGACGCATTTGTGCAGGGTGCTGCCAATATAGTAGGCTCATATGGTATACCGAAAAATATCACTATTACCATAATGGGCGTTTTCCTTGTAACTTTTGCAGCTACGACCCTGGATACAGCCACCCGGCTGCAGCGATATATCGTGGGTGAACTGGGCAGAGCCATTAAACTGCCCCAGATAGGAGAACCCACTGTGGCCACGCTGATAGCTGTTGTCACGGCCTTTATCCTTGCCTTCTACAACGGATCCGGGAAAGGCGCCCTGACCCTGTGGCCGCTCTTCGGTGCTGCCAATCAGCTGCTTGGCGGCCTTGCGCTTCTGATCATTACCATCTATCTGGTGCGCAAAAAGATTCCAAATTTCTACGCAGCCATACCCATGGTCTTTATGATTATCATGACCGGGTGGGCCATGATTATAAACCTGCAGGATTTCTATAACAGTTCAAACTGGCTGCTTTTCTTCATAGGCGGCTGCATTATATTACTTGAAATCTGGATGATTATAGAGGCCATCATCTACTTCAGGCATCCGTTTGAGCCGGCCGCTGAAAAGACGGAATAAATATGAACCCGGCGCCGGCCTTCATAGCCTGGCCGGCCCCGGGCTTACACTAAAGACTGCACTTAAACCCGGACAATGCAGCAATGGACATCAGACTCGCGCCCGGTGCTTTAAAACACCTTAGGGCAAAAAAAGCCTCACAGGTTACTGTATATCTGGTAGACATTGAGACCACGGGAAGCATCGGCGCGGTACGGGAGGTCGGGGTTAGTTTTGATCCGCCAAAACGCCCGGAAAATTTCAGGTACAGCCGGGTTGAAGGCTTTGATGTATATGTGGCCCGCGAATTGAAAATCACCGGCCCAATTATAATCAAAAAGCAAGGATTCTGGAAACTTTCCTGGCTATACGCCGATGGTCTTCAAATACCGATCTGATTTTTAATCACGATCGGAACCCCGGCAAATCAAAAACCCGAACCAGACCCTGCGTTCCGGAGAATTGATGAATCCACATTGCGCACAGATTCCGTACCCGTAAGAACCATGCTCTGGACAAGTTCCTGGCGGATCTGCGCCAGGTAGGAGGCGACTCCGTCTTTACCCCCGCCAAGAACCATAACCGAAAAGGGCCGCCCGATCATTACTGCATCCGCCCCGAGCGCCAGCATCCGCAGTACGTCGCCTCCGCTTCTCACTCCTCCGTCAACCAGAACCGTCGTTCTGCCGCGAACAGCTGCGGCCACTTCGGGCAGTACCCTTGCGGTTCCGGGCACCCCGTCAAGGACTCTTCCGCCGTGATTTGAAACCACAATGCCCGCTGCGCCTGCGTCAGCACATATCCTTGCTTCATCAGGGGTCATTACCCCCTTTACCAGAAATTTAGCCGGTATCTTCCTGATTATTTCAGCCAGCTTGGCAGGCGGCTTCGGGGCTACCGGCCGCCCCATTTTCGACAGCGTTACCAGTCCTGCTGCATCCACATCCATGCCGAGCACAGTGGCCCCCGCAGCCAAAGCCTTCTCAAGCTTAACAAACAGTTCCTTGTCCTCCCACGGCTTGATAAAAGGGATTCCGCGTCCGCTAACCGTCTTTAGAGCGGCAAATCCGCTTTCATGGATAAAATCGGGTACTCCGCCGAATGAATAGTTATCACTTCGCGTACTCGGCCTTAGATGAGGAATTAAATTGTCATTTATCCGGGCGGTCTGGCTTTTCTGCCCTCCACCAGCCTTTTTATACCGAAAAATAAACCCATAAGCAATGTTTCCGACACAAGGGAAATAATAAATGCAGTCCCTACACCCCAGGCCACGGCTTTCGGGGTCAGCGGCACCGTATAGGAATAATGGGAAAAGGTCTCTGCAAGGATTTCATCATTGTGAAAAAATACGATATGGATCCCCGCCTTATACCAGGGGCCGGAAACAGCTTCATGCTCTTTTTTAAGCATCTGCCAGCGCCTGTAAATTTTTTCAACACTGGCGGCATCAAGTTCGAATACCGGATCATCGCTGTTTTTGTAATAACTTATCAAAGATCCGACGTCACCCTGAAAATATTGGTCGGCGGTTTCCTGAAAACCTGAAAGATTTTCTTTAACCTCGCTGAAATGGGCATCCACACGCTTTTGATACTGGTCCATAAAACCCGGGAACTGGACTCCCGCCAAAAGCACGCAGACAAAAACGATAATTCGCAAATACCCTCTGGCCATGACTTTTAACCGGCCTCTCTTATGTGGATCTATAGTCTGTCACAGGGAACGTCGCCCAACACATCTTCAAGATCGCCGTCAATGTAGTCTGCCATATCCTCCAATGAAAATCCGGCGCCGCATCCACGGCAGCGCAGAAAAATCCTTGTTCATGTACGCACAAGTCGCAGGCGCCCTGTCTTGCAGTCAGGGCATCCGATATTTTGAAACGGCTTTATATATCTCATAATTTCTTCATTCATCAGTTTTTACAATTTACTTGCTTGACAAAGATTGTCTTTATATTCATTTATTATATCAGTAAATATTGTTTCACACAACAATTCATGACATTTAGGCAAAAACTGCGGGGGGCCGGAAACGGTAACAGGCTTAACACCTTGACTTTTATAATTGAATTATCTATGCGGGAAAAGAAATCGTTTTTGGTTCCCTTTTTCCTGACAACCAGAAAGAAAGGAGATTATTATGGCCCAAAGAAAACGAGCTCCCAGTTTGGATTCCATGATCAAGTTTTTCTTAAAACACTACAACATCCCAACTAAGAAAGATATAAATCGTCTTTCGGAAAAAATCGATGCCCTTGAAAAAAGTCTCCATAAAATGGCCGCGGTCCAAAAATCAGGAGCCACTCAGCAGAGGGCAAAATCTGCCTCGGACGTTGTGTTAAATGTTATCAAAAACATAAGCGGGGGCGCCAGCTTTTCCGACATAAAATCCAGGACCGATTTTGACGACAAGAAACTGAGAAATATCATATACCGTTTAAACAAGCAGGGCAAAATCAAAAGGAAAAAGCGCGGCACCTACGTGGCGTCATAATTTCAGCCCTGCATCCTTTTGCAGTCATATCACGGAAAGCATTTAGCAGGCCGCGCCGGCAGCCCGGCCCTGCAGCAATACCTTATTGTTTTGCAAATCCGCATTGGTTACCGGAAAAAACCGGCTTAAAGGGCTTTTCTCCTCTTCTTCGCCGATTGATTGATCAATATTTGCGGAGAGCCATTTCCTTTCTGCTGAATTACTTTACTTTAGGGGCAAGCCTGTGATATCAGGTCTTTTCATGAAAAATTCTACCTGACAAAACACTTATGCACGGAGTTTAAACAGAATGCAAAAAAACAGCGATCCAGCAAATCCCGGCCTGAAATCCGGGGACCGGATTTCAGGGTACAGGATAGAAAAAATACTTAAACTGCCGGAAATGGATGCGGTCTTCTACGAACTTACCCACCTTCCCACGGGTGCCGCCCATATTCACATAAGCCGCCCGGATCCTGAGAATGCATTTGCCGTGACATTTAAAACCGTACCCCGGGATTCTACGGGAGTGG
Organism: Desulfobacterales bacterium; assembly: GCA_046540355.1. Lineage (GTDB taxonomy): Bacteria > Desulfobacterota > Desulfobacteria > Desulfobacterales > Desulfosalsimonadaceae > Desulfosalsimonas. Next base: position 13,933 of record JBKHFD010000030.1, on the reverse strand, counting down.
CCCATATTCTGGAGCACACCGTACTGTGCGGATCAAAAAAATACCCTGTCCGCGACCCTTTCTTCTCAATGATGAAAAGGTCCCTGAACACCTTTATGAACGCACTTACAGCCTCGGACTGGACCATGTATCCTTTTGCCACGCAAAATCAAAAGGATTTCTACAACCTGATGTCTGTATATCTCGATGCCGCGTTTTTCCCGAGGTTAGACAGGCTAAGCTTTAAACAGGAAGGTCACAGGGTGGAGTTTGAAGCCGATCCTGAGACCGGAAAAGAGCAACTGGTATATAAAGGCGTGGTCTACAACGAAATGAAAGGCGCCATGTCATCGCCGGATCAGGTCATGTCAAGATCCCTTTTAAACGCCCTGTATCCGGACACTACGTACTCCTATAATTCGGGCGGTGATCCGGAACTGATCCCGGAACTCACACACGAACATCTTGTGGAATTCCACAGGCACCATTATCATCCGAGCAATGCGTTTTTCTACACCTATGGCGAGCTGCCGCTCGCCGATCACCTGCAGTTTATAGAAGAGACTGTGCTTAACCGGTTCTCCAGAATTGAGCCCGATACAGAGGTTCCCTCCCAGCCCAGATGGAATAAACCCGGAACCGCGGTCTATACTTATCCCCTGGACCCCAGGGAGGAGACGCGCAAGAAATCACAGGCGTGTCTGGCCTGGGTTACCGCGGATATAAGGGAGGCTTACGAAGTTCTCATACTTTCAGTGCTCGAACAGGTTCTGCTTGGCAATCCCGGGGCTCCGCTGAGAAAGGCGCTTATAGATTCCGGGCTGGGGAGCACTTTAAGCGACGGAAGCGGCTTGGACGCTGAAAACAAGGACACCATGTTCGCCTGCGGTTTAAAGGATGTGGATCCCGAGGATGCAGGAAAAATAGAGGAAATAATATTTAATGTCCTCACGGAACTTGCCGAAAAAGGCATTGACCGCAGGCTTGTTGAAACCGCATTGCACCAGATCGAATTTTATCGCAGGGAGGTCACCAACACGCCGTTTCCTTACGGAGTGAAACTTCTTCTTCGTTTTACCGGGGACTGGCTCCATCACGGTGATCCCGGATCGGTTCTTAAGTTCGACGATCTTGTGGACCGCTTCATTCACGATCTTGATACATCCGACCTCATGGAGAACCGGATCAGAAAATATTTTTTAGACAATCCCCACCGGGTGCGCATGACATTGGAACCCGACACAGGACTCTATGAGAAGAGAAAAGAAAAAGAACGAAAAAAGCTTGCCCGTCTGGCAGAAGAACTCGGCCCCCGGGACATGGAGCGTATCAGAAAAGATGCGGAAGCCCTGCGCAAACTTCAGGAAGCCGACGAGGATCTTTCCTGCCTGCCAAATCTTGAAATGCAAGACATTCCGCCCGACATCAGGGTGGTACATGCCTCGGGGCATATTGAGCACTCCGCTGCAGATCTCTATGACCAGCCCTGCTCGGGCATCTTTTACTACACAGCAGCCTTAGGACTCCGGAACCTGGACCCCGGACTTATTCCCCTGGTGCCCCTGTTCTCTTACGCCATGACCCAGTGCGGCACAACAAAATACGATTATGTGGAACTGGCCCGCAGAATAGACCAGTATACAGGAAGTGTGGGTTTTTCGGTGACTGCGGCAAACCGGTTTTCAGAAAACAACGACCCTTGTCTTCCAATACTGACCCTTTCTGCGAAATGCCTGCCCAGAAATACAGGCAATATGTTTGAATTGCTGGGTGACCTGCTTGAAAATTATTTTTTTGCAGACCATGAAAGGCTTGCCCATCTGCTCATGGAAATCCGCTCCGAGATGGAATCAAGCGTGGTGAACAACGGACACAGGCTTGCCATCTCCCTTGCGGCCCGGGGCTTTTCATCAGCCAGTGCATTGAACGAAACCTGGAACGGCATACACCAGCTTAAAAAAATAAAGGAACTTACTGAAAATCTGGATCAAAAGAAGCTTGAAAATATTGCCGCGGATCTTGGCCGCATAGCAGAGGCGGTTTTCAGGCAAAACAACATCCGGGCCGCGCTTATAGGCCAGCAGGAGGACATAGATACGGCCTCTGGACATGCGGAATCTCTCATGACAAGAATGTTGCCGCCTGAACCGGGTTGCGGCTTTGATCCGCCGGAAGTTTTTTTCCAGCCTGAAGGACTTGCCCGGGAAGGATGGGCCACATCCACCGCTGTCTCCTTTGTTGCACGGGTTATTGAAACAAACAGACTGGATCACGAAGACGCTCCTGTGCTGGCAGTGATAAGCAAGCTTCTCAGATCAATGTTTCTACACCGGGAAATCCGCGAAAAAGGAGGGGCATACGGGGGTTTTTCAGTATACCAGATGGAAAGCGGCCTGTTCTGCTTTGCATCATACCGCGACCCGCAGATTGTAAACACCCTGCGCGTCTATGAGGCTTCTGCCGAATTTATAAACTCCGGCGACTATGACAGGGAAGACGTAAAAGAGGCAATCCTTCAGACATGCTCGGATATAGACCGGCCCGATCCACCGGGGCCGGCTGCAACAAAGGCATTCTACAGAAACCTCATAGGTCTCTCGGATGAGCTGCGGAGAAACTTCAAGAAGCGGTTGCTGGAGGTCACCCTTGAGCAGGTACAGGCTGCAGCCGCAAAATACTTCGCCAACCCCGGCCGGAATTCAGCCGTTGCGGTAATTTCAAGCGAGGACCAGTTAAAATCTGCAAACCGGAAGCTCCGGGACCGCACACTTGACATAAAATACATATAACCGGCTGACAACCGGTATTTCCATGCAGGTAATAAGAATTAAAACTCAGGTGGCTGATCCGACAGCAATTTTTTCAGCTCTTCGGCTGCCTCGCCGGTGAGATCCCCCTTTGCCTCAGCGACCTCTATGGTATTCTTTCCCAGGAGTCTGTAGAGTTCCAGCCTGGTCGGGGCTTTAGTGCTGATTTCGGAGATATGGTCCCGCACGGTTTCAACATCCCCCCTGGCTATCGGACCGGTCAGAGCCCTTGGTATCCCGGATTTTTCAATGTTTGACAACGTCCCCTGCACCAGGGGCTTTAATATGGCAAAAGCCCGGGAGGCCGGCACGCCGGAGGCGATAATAAGCTGCAAGGCCAGGTATATAAGGGTAACCATATAATTTGATGCCACAACCGCGGAAGCGTGATAAAGCATCTTTTTGTCTGTCTGAATTTCAAACGGACTGGCCCCAAGATTTTCCGCCAGACGGCGGGCGGTTTTCACAGCTTCAGCCTCTCCTTCCACGGCTGCCATAATTCCGACAAACGGATTTTTTTCTATATCTTCTGCCGCAAAGCTCTGAAGAGGATGAAGACTGCCGATTTTTGCACCGCAGTTTTTAAGTGCCTCCAGCTCTGTGGAGGCATGCGCACCGCTGCAATGCAGTACAACCGTCTCTTTTTCTACCCCCTGATATTCGGCGATTTTTTCCGCTGTTTGCCTGATCGCACCATCAGGTGTAGTAATCATGACAATATCCGCCCCCGGCGTAATCTCCCAGGGTAAAAGCGAAACAGGTGCATCCGAGCCCGCAACGGCGGCGCCCCGTTTTGCGGATGCAAAACTGCGGCTGGCAAATCCCGCGGGCCTGTATCCCGCATTCGCCATGTAGCGTGCGAGCGCTGTACCCAGCCGTCCACAGCCGACAATCGCATACTTTTTCATAATCAAAAGCCCCTTTGTCCAGAGATCATAATAAACAATATACCCGAAATATAGGCAGCACTTAAGGAATTTTCAAACCATCTTGCGGTAACCTGAATTGATCGATTTTCAAGTTGGCCGCAGATACCGGGAAGATGCAGCCCCGCTATAGTCAACTTAGGTGTATGAAAAGAATTTAGTCTTTGTTTTTAAGCTCCAGTATCAGCTTGTATATTTTGTTTTTCTGAATACCGTACTTCTCTGAAAGATCTGCAGCCAGTCGTGAAGTCGATATATCGCCTCCTGAGACGGCGGTCTGGATTTCCTTTTCCAGCTCAGAGAAGGATTTATCAGAAGGCTGTTTATCAGTCGTCTTGCCCGACACCAGAACCGTAACCTCTCCTTTTACGCTTTGGCGCTGGCCTATCTCCTTTATCAATTCCGAAATGCTGCCTCTTATGTATTCCTCGTGCTGCTTGGTCATCTCCCGGGCAATCATTGCCCGCCTGTCACCAAGATAAGCAAGAAGGGTCCTTAAAAGCCCGCCAAGCCGCCGGGGTGACTCATAGAAGACAAGGGTCTGCTCTGAGCCGGACAGACTGTTTAACAATTCATGGCGTTTTGACTTTTTTTTGGGCATAAAACCTGCAAAACAGAATCTGTCTGAAGGAAGACCTGATACGGAAAGTGCGGCAATGGGAGCCGAAACGCCGGGAATGGGAACTACGCGCACGCCCGCCTCAATTGCGGCAAGAACCACCCTGTATCCGGGATCTGACACCGATGGAGTTCCTGCATTTGATACCAGCGCCACCCGGTTGCCTGCAAGAATTTTTTCAACCAGCAGACCGGCTCTTTCAGACTCGTTATGCTCATGACATGAGATCAGGCGTGTTTTGATTTCGTATCTGGACAGCAGGCGGGCTGTATGCCGGGTATCTTCTGCCGCGACAAAATCTACGCTGCCCAGCACCTCGACAGCCCTGTAAGTGATGTCTCCCAGGTTGCCGATGGGGGTTGCAACAATGTAGAGTTCGCCTGGAAGACTTTTTTCCCCGGGGGGCTTCATAAGAAAGCTTTATCCATAGCTTAAAGGAAAGGCATTGGCGATGATTTCAATTTTGGGTCGGTCCGGGCCGGTATCAACACAAACCACGTCAAATCGGGCTTTTGCATTCATCCTGCGGGTCTGTTTAAGATAACCAAGGGCGATCATGGAGATTCTCTTCTGCTTGCTGCTGTCCACCGCTGTCTTCGAAGAGCCGAAACTTGCCGAGGAGCGGGCCTTTACCTCAACGAAAACTATCACGTCCTTATGTCTGGCGATTAAATCTATTTCGCCGAACTTGTTCCGGTAATTACGCTCCAGAATACGGTAGCCGTTCTTTTTGAGATGGCCGGCTGCAATGGATTCACCCAGTCGACCGAACTGTTTGGATTCGCCCGGCATTCCTGCGCCTTTTAAAAGGAGACCGCGGTTTTTATTCTTTTTGACTCTTTATGCTGTAATATCTGCGGCGCTGTCCGCAAACCCCCTTAAATGTGCGCCTGTGAATGGGGCACCAGCCATAGTTCCGGATGGCACAAACATGGGCCTTAGTAGGATACCCCTTGTGGCGGGAAAAACCATATTCAGGATACTCAGCACAATACTCATCCATCATCCTGTCTCTGGTTACTTTCGCCACTATCGAGGCCGCCCCGATGGACACACTCCTTGAGTCGCCCTTCACTATCGTCTTCTGGGACATATCAAGTTCTATGCAGTGGCGGCCGTCAATAAGCAGACAATCCGGCCGGGGCGCAAGATTTTTGACAGCCATTGCCATTGCTTTAAGCGAGGCCTGCAAAATATTGATCCTGTCGATTTCAACAGGGTCAACGATTCCGATGCCGACTGTGAGGGCATGGCAATATATTTCCTCGTATAACCGCCGCCTGAAGCCGGGGGAAAGGCGCTTGGAGTCTGCAACTCCATTGACCGAAAATTCTTCGGGCAGGATCACGGCTGCGGAGACCACGGGACCTGCCAGTGGTCCCCGTCCCACCTCGTCGACCCCTGCAATCTTGCGATAACCGCTCTTGCGGGCCTCGCGTTCAAAGTGCCGTTGGCCAGCCGCCATTTCCCCGGCGCCCTTCTGTAAAATTACTTGCGGCGCAATTTCATCCGGGCAGCTTTTTCTTTCAGACCCCGCAGATAGTATATCTTGGACCTTCGTACACGTCCTTTTGACACCAACTCCACCTTGTCAATGGCGGGAGAATGCATCGGGAAAATTCTCTCCACCCCGATGCCGTAGGAAACCTTGCGCACCGTGAAAGTAGCGTTTATGGTGCCCTTTTTCATTCCAATTACCACGCCCTGGAAAACCTGAACACGCTCTTTTTCGCCTTCCCTGATTCTTACGTGGACTTTTACGGTGTCGCCGGGACCGAACCCGGTTATATCCATCCTGAGCTGTTCTTTTTCGATCTGTTTTACTGCGTCCATGATTTCTTTCCTCGCAAACTTTTTATCAAACCGGATTGCCCCGGTCTGATTCAGGTTCCTGTGTTGCATCTGTTCCGCCGGCCCGATCCCCTATCAGCCTGTCCAGGATAATCGATGCCGCAGAACGGACAGAAAGATGATTGTAATCGTTATTGCCGGCAATAGGTGCAAGCCGGCAGTCAGCTTTCTTCATGAATTCGTCGCTCAACCCCCACGCAGTTCCCAGCGCAAGCAGGTAAGCGTTTTCGCCGCATCTAAGAGCGCTTTTAAACTCATTGTATCCCATCTGCCGTTCAGCAGGGAAGGCGCTGGTTGAAACTATCCGGACCTCCTTGTTTTCCCCTGCCCGGATTTCTTCGACCGCTTCATTGAGATCCGCCCGTATACGGATCAATTCCAGTGCCTCCCTCCGGTGCGGGTTATATACGGCACCGGCGCCATTGATCCAGTGGTCAATAATTTTTCCGGCAAACTCCCGCTGGTCCTCCAGCGGGGTAATAACGTAGAATCCTGCGGCCCCGTATGTCCTTGCAGCTCTTGCAATATCATGCAGATCAATGCTTGTGACCGCTGAAGCAATGGCCCTGCCCTCCTTGTTTTTCACCGGATAATGAAGCAGCGCCGGATACAAACTAGTCTGTTGCAAGTGACTCAAGATAGCGGCACCATTTTTTTACAATCCGTTTTTCCCGATCTGTGAGTCCCTTTTTTTCAAGCAGATCCGGCCTTCTTAAAAGCGTGCGCAAAAGCGCCGATTCACGCCGCCAGTCCTCGACTGCCCGATGATCGCCGGACAAAAGAACCCCGGGAACCTCTTTTCCCTCAAACACCCTGGGACGTGTATAATGGTCATGCTCAAGCCGGCTATCTGAAAACGAGTCGTATTCCGCTGAGTCTTCCGCCCCCAGGGCTCCCGGAACATGCCTGGTTACTGCATCAATAACCACCATGGCGGCAAGTTCCCCGCCTGAGAGCACGTAATCTCCGATAGAGATTTCATCATCGATATATGTTTCGCAAATCCTTTCATCTATGCCTTCATAACGACCGCATACAAAAATCAGGAAGTCTTCCCCGGCATACCTGCGGGCGGTCTCCTGATCGAATCTTCTGCCCTGCGGGCTTAAAAGCACTGTCTTTGCATCCGGCCGTCGTCCCCGAATATCCCGGATAGCTGCTGCAAGCGGTTCGGGCTTCATTACCATTCCGCTTCCACCGCCGTAGGGCCGGTCATCGGTGACCTTGTGCCGGCCTTCGGCATAATCCCTTATATTTACAGGAGTTATCCTGATCCTGCCGCTTTGCGCTGCCCGGCGAATGATGCCGTGGCCCGCAAAAGCGTCAAACATTCCGGGAAAGATTGTCAGCGCAAAGAATTCCACCTTCCCGAAATTCTCCTATAGTCCCTCGGGCAAATCCACCAGGATTCTGGCCTCCCGGAGATCTATCTGCCTGACTACCGGCTCGATTACCGGAACAAGGCGTTCGGCTTTATCATTTCTGACTACCAGAACATCATTTGCCCCGGTCTCAATCATTGAGGTAACCCGCCCTATAAAGCCTTCACTGGTCTCATATACATCCAGCCCTATCAGATCGCACCAGTACCAAGTCTCAGGCTCCGGGGCCGGCAGTGCGGAACGGAGCACAAACAGTCCGGACCCGATCAACTCCTCTGCACTGCCGCGGTCGCTTACTGCTTCAAACCCGATGCAGACGGAGTTCTTTTTTACAGACCTCGCACTTGTAATTCTACAACTTACGGCCTTCTTTCCGGGCGGTTCAACGAAAACCGTTCTGCCCGGGCCAAGAAGGCTCTGCTGCTCAACATAAGTATAAACCCTGACTTCTCCCTTTATCCCATGGGCTGAAACTATCTTTCCAACCAGGAAAAGCTCTCCGGGTTCCATCCTTTCATTCTTCGATGATTTCAAGTACGGTGCGTTTCTTGACCTTTGCCGAGGCTGCATTCAGTATAGTCCGCATGGCCCGCGCTGTGCGCCCCTGTTTTCCGATAACCTTTCCCAGGTCTTCCTTGGCCACCTTAAGCTCAAGAACCGCGGTCTGCCCTCCTTCAACCTCTTTCACGGTCACTTCGTCAGGATTGTCAACAAGCGCCTTTGCGATGTACGCGATCAGATCTTTCATTTGCCCCCTCTCCTTTTAAATGGCTGCTGGAATTTTCAGATTCGCGAAAAAGCACTTTTACGCAGATTCTACTTTATCATAGAATCCTTTTCTTTGCAGAAGACTATTTACTGTATCTGTTGGAATTGCTCCATTGCCCATCCAGTGCGCAATCCTGTCGGATTTAATCGTGACCTCATGGGGCTCGACCATGGGGTTGTAGGTACCCACGGTTTCAATAAACCGGCCGTCCCTTGGATAACGTCCGTCTGCAACAACAATCCGGTAAAATGGTTTCTTCTTTCCGCCATGCCTGGCCAACCTGATTTTAACTGCCATTTGCCTCCCTCTTCTTTAAAACGGCATCATTTGCCGGGGCATTCCCCGCATGCCGCCCTTGTTGATTTTCTTCATCATTTTTAACACATGATTATAGTTCTTCAGGAGTTTATTAACATCCTGTACCCTTGTACCGCTCCCCTTTGCAATTCTTTTTCTTCTGCTTCCGTTTAAAATATTATGATTCCTTCGTTCGGCCGGGGTCATGGAATTAATAATCGCTTCTATTCTTGCCAGCTCCCGGTCATCCACCTGCATATTGCTCAACTGCTTGTTTTTTCCCATCCCGGGGATCATCTTTATGAGATCGTTGATTGAGCCCATCTTTCTTACCTGGACCATCTGATCCCGGAAATCCTCAAGGGTAAACTCGTTTTTTCGCAGCTTTTTTTCAAGCTCTGCTGCTTTTTTCTCGTCAACCGTACTCTGGGCCTTCTCTATAAAAGAGAGCATATCCCCCATGCCCAGTATGCGCGAGGCCATCCTGTCGGGATAAAAAACCTCAAGGGCATTGGTCTTCTCTCCGACGCCTATGAATTTAACAGGCTTGCCGGTTACGGCCTTAATCGACAGAGCCGCCCCGCCCCTGGCGTCTCCGTCCATCTTGGTTAAAATCACACCGCCAAGATCCAGCGACCGGTCAAAGGACTCGGCCATTGCAACCGCATCCTGGCCTGTCATGGCATCTGCAACCAGAAGCACGTCAGAGGGCTGAACAGACTTCTGTATTGCCGCAAGTTCCTCCATCAGCTCCTCATCGATATGCAGGCGACCGGCCGTATCCAGGATCAGGGTATCGCAGCCCTCGGACGGCGCCTTCTGCCTCGCTTTTTCAGCTATCCCCACAGGGTCCATGTCTGTGGTTGAAGGAAAAACCGGCACGGACAACTGAGAGGCCAGTTTCTGGAGCTGGTCTATGGCCGCAGGCCGGTAAACGTCCACCGGGACCAGGTACGGATTTTTGCCCTCCTTGCGCAGATGCACCGCAAGCTTGCCTGCGGTGGTGGTCTTGCCCGAACCCTGAAGTCCCACCAGCATAACAGTATGGGGGACCTGGCCGGAAAGATTTAATCCCTGGTTTTTCCCGCCCATCAGGGCGGTGAGTTCTTCGTTTACTATCTTTATGACCTGCTGGGCAGGCGTAAGGCTGGAGAGAACTTCCCGGCCTATGGCCCGGGCCTTAATGTCTGCTATAAGCTGCTTTACAACCTTGTAGTGAGCATCCGCCTCCAGCAGAGCCAGGCGCACTTCGCGCAGGCCTTCCTCGATGTTTTTCTCAGAGAGCTTGCCATGGCCTTTTAATTTTTTAAAAACCGAATTAAGTTTTTCGCTTAAATTGTCAAACATGCCGACTCTGCTTAAACTTTGCCCGGAAAAATTAGTCCGTTGAAATTAATATTTGCGTATTGCAATGTCAAGTATAATAATATGCTTCTGAAAATTTGTCCAAAAAATGACTTTACTATTATAAGTTTAAACCAATGGCGATTCAACCCCAAAAAACGAAAGCAAAAACAGATGTCAGGAATCTTGACCGCCGCAGGCTTGTGGAATTCTTTGAAAACATGGGTATGCGCAGGTTTCGGGCCGACCAGACTCTACGCTGGCTTTATTTCAGGCGGGCCGAAAGCTTCGGGGAAATGACCGACCTGGCAAAAGACGCACGCAGACTGCTTGAAAGCAACTTCTATATCAACCGGCCCGAAATAAAGGATGTCCAGACCGGCAAAGACGGCAGCTGCAAGTTTCTGTTCGGCCTTGAAGACGGAAATGCTGTGGAGTCTGTGCTTATTCCCGAAAAAGAGCATTATACCCTATGCATTTCCACCCAGGTGGGATGCGCCTTAGGATGCGCTTTTTGCATGACCGGTAAAACCGGTCTTACCCGAAACCTGAACCGGGCCGAGATCATCGGCCAGGTCATAGCTGCCATGAATGAGGCGGAAAAGCGTGGAGACATGCGTCTTTCAAACATAGTGCTAATGGGTATGGGAGAACCTCTTGCCAACTACAGAAACGTGGTCAGTGCAATCGAGGCAATAACAGACAGCAACTGGGGTATGAAATTTTCAACCCGCAGAGTAACGCTTTCCACTGCAGGCCTGGCAGACAGACTTGATGATCTTGCCCGCGATGTCCGCATCAGGCTTGCCGTATCCTTAAACGCAGCAGACAACACCACAAGAAACATGCTTATGCCTGTAAACAAAACCTTTCCCCTAGAACACCTCATAGAAGCATGCGCTCGTTATCCGCTGCCTGCCAGAGACAAAATAACCTTTGAATACATCCTGATAAAGGGAATCAACGATTCGGAAAAAGACGCCCTTAAACTGGCCAAGCTGCTGCGCCCTGTTCGGGCAAAGATAAACCTTATCCCTTTTAATTCTCACCCGGGCTCTGAATTTGTCCGGCCCGGGATTGATGCCATAGAAGCATTTCAGTCAGTGCTTGCCCAAAAAAATTATACCGCGATTATAAGGTGGAGCAAGGGCACGGATATATCAGCGGCCTGCGGCCAGCTCAGGGGTGAACAAAATTTTTATTGACAAAACCGTATTTGACCTTTAACGCTATAAGACATATTCAATTTACATTTGAATATGGTACAAAGTTCGGTTCAGCATTTCGGGGTAAAACATCTCGCGCAAGCGAAACCTTCCGAAGCAGCACCTGAAAGTTTGTACGGATAAATTATGAAAGGAGGTGGCTAGTTTAATGGAAGGTCGAGTAAAGTGGTTTAACGAAAAAAAAGGCTACGGTTTTATTGAAACCCAGGAACACGGCGATGTTTTCGTGCATTATTCAAATATAGACGGCACCGGTTTCCGCACCTTGAATGAACTGGATCGAGTATCCCTGGATGTACAGGATTCGCCCAAAGGCCCTCAGGCTATTAATGTAAAGCGATTATAAAGGCTGCAGGCATCACCGTATTAAAATCAAGCCGGGACCGGCAACGGTTCCGGCTTTTTGATTGCAAGGCGACTGAAATGTGCAAAAGCTTTCCTGATGACCAAATCCTGAAAAACAGCGGATCAAAGCTAAAAGGAACAGAAATAAGGCGAAAAGTTCTGCATCTGATCGCCCTGGCAATCCCTTTCGGCATACTTTATCTGCCTCGCCCCGCAGCCGTTTCCCTGCTTGTTCCCCTTGCCGCTGCAATGCTTGCAGGAGAGCTTCTCAGAAGAAAATATCCTTTTCTGCAAAATCTTTTCCTGAAAATATTCGGAATGTTTATACGCTCCCGGGAAAAAGAAGAAATTACCGGTGGGACTTATTTTTTTATCGCCGGTGCTATCTGCCTGTTAATTTTTGACCGGCCAATTGCCTTTACAGTCATGGCCTTTATTATCCTGGGGGATGCTGCAGCAGCCCTTGCTGGAATGAAATTCGGACGCCTGCGCACGCCCTGGGGCAAATCCGTGGAAGGCGCCCTGGCCTCCCTGCTGGCATGCATATCATTCTGGGCTCTGTTTCCGGAAATTGATTTTGCCCCGGCCTTTGCCGGGGCCATGATTACAGGGGTACTTGAGTTCCTGCCACTGAAAATAAATGACAATCTTTTCGTACCGGTGGTCTGCGGCCTTGTCCTGCAGACCTGGGCAGGCTGGTAACAGCCTTCTAGCCGTCTTCGTCTGCTTTATCTTTCCCGGCATCCTCCATTTTTTCCCTAAGAAGACGGCCCAGATCCGTATCCGAACCGCTGCTTTGTTTCCCCTGATCGGAGGCGCCTTCGTCTTTACCGGGACTATCCGTTTTCAGCCTTTGTTTTTTATCCTGTTTCATGCTCAGCCGGACTTTCTTTTCTCCTGGAAGCACTTCAAGCACCATTGCTTCAACCTCCTGGCCTGGCTCGTATCTATCCAGGGGGTTCTCACCCCTGGCTGCAGGCAGTTCCGAGACATGGACCAGCCCCTGTAAACCTTCATCTATTTCCACAAAAAGACCGAAATCGGTTATATTGACTATCTTTCCGGAGATAGGCGTTCCCGGCGGATATTTATGAGGAAGCTCATCCCAGGGATTCGGATAAAGCTGCTTGATTCCCAGATTTACCTTCTGATTTTCCCGGTCTATGTCCAGGATCTTGGCCTGAACGATCTGGCCCTTCCTGTAATGCTCGGAAGGTTTTACAGACTGGATCCAGGAAATGTCAGAAACATGCACCAGACCGTTGATGCCCTCTACGATTGACACAAATATTCCGAAATCCGTAACTTTCTTTATTTTGCCCTCAATGACCGCGCCTTTTGGATACTGCTGTTCAAGCGTATCCCAGGGATTGGGGGTAAGCTGCTTTATACCCAGGGAAACCTTGCGGTTTTCAGCATCAATATCAAGGACCTTAACCTGTATCCTCTCGTCTGTGGAATATAATTTTGCAGGATGCTGGCGCACCGGTGTCCACGAAATATTGCTTACGTGAACCAGTCCCGTGATCCCGTCAAGATCAATAAACAGACCGTAATCGGTAATATTTGTTATGGTGCCCTCCACCACATCTCCAACGGATAAACGCCGCAAGGCCTGTTCCTGCTGCTTTCTATACTCCTGCTCTATTAACACGCGTCTGGAGACCACCACGTTTCTCTCGGCCTTGTCAAACTGCAGGATCTTAAATTCGTGCTCAGTGCCGATCCATTCATCCGGATCCCTTGCGGGTTTTATATCAAGCTGGGATGCGGGAAGAAAGGCACGTACACCTATATCCACAAAAAAACCGCCTTTTACCTGGGAAATAATCCCGCCCTTTACGGTGCCTTCCGCCTGATAAGTTTCCGCAAGCCCTTCGAGCAGCCTCTCGGTTTTCACTTCCTCTCTTGAGAGAATTGGAAATCCTTCCTCGTCCCGGCTGACAAAATAAACCTCCACGCGATCTCCCACGTTTACACCTGTACCCTGTTCAACATCCGGGAACTCTTTGAAGGAAATCTCTCCCTCATACTTGTCCCCTATGTCGACCAATACCCTGTCGCGCTCTATTCCGACTACTTCGCCTTCCACAACCCGGCCCGGATCAACAGGCTTGAAGCTTTCTTCATACATGGCCATCAGACTGGCCATATCTGCCTCTTCCTCTTCTGGGGTCCCGGAGTCCTCCCGAAAATTATCAGGCTTATTTTTATCGTCCATATCCCGGCTTTCCCGGCGGTCAATTTTTTTTACGGTCATGGGTTACCACACCTCCCTAATGGTATCTGGATTAAAAATAAACACGCAGCAGGAAAATGCAATCCGGTAAAGCGGGCAAATCTCTGTAAATTTGTTTTAAACCTGCAATTATAAACTCAGGGAGTCCA
>JBKHFD010000029.1:0-18351 GCA_046540355.1 Desulfobacterales bacterium | reverse complement strand
AATACTCAATCTGTCAAATGAATTGCTTTTAAAAATCTTAAACTCAGTTTAGGTCACAGGGAATTGCTTGGGGAAAGGACATTTGCTTGACTCAGGTGAATGTGGTGCTATGTTAAATTTTTATTTATTGGTTTTTCAACAATCCCAGGGAAACAACCATGCCGGAAGACAAGCTGACCGGGCTGCTGGCGGAAAAACAGAATCTGATGAGAATCCTTGATAATCTCAGGGATGGCATTATCGCTCATGACTTGGACCGGCGGATATTTTTTTTCAACCGCGAAGCCGAGCGCATTACAGGTTACAGCAGGGATGAAGTCCTGTACAAGGACTGCCACGAGGCCTTTGGCGAACCTTTCTGCGGCCGGCAGTGTCTTTTCGACGGCAGCCGGCAAAGCGATATTGATGATTTTCCTGAGATTATAGAATATCCGGTTAATATCATAACAAAAGACGGCCTTAGCCGTAAGGCGGAGATGTCTGTTTCGCCCATCCTGGATGATTCCGGGCATATGGTGGGAGTGCTGGCCTCGATACGCGATTTCACTGAACTTTTAGAGCTGAGATTCAAGACAGCCGAATTAAAAGGTTTTTCAAACATAATCGGCCGCGATTCGAAAATGCTACAGATCTTCCAGCAGATCCGGGATCTGTCAACATATGATTATCCTGTTCATATTTCAGGAGATACCGGCACGGGAAAGGAGTTGGTGGCAGAAGCCATTCATAATGAAAGCAGAAGAGCCGGGGCTCCGTTTGTACCCATAAACTGCGGGGCTCTTCCGGAGGGGCTGATTGAAAGCGAGCTTTTCGGCCATGTAAAGGGAGCCTTTTCAGGGGCGATCAGGGACAAGCGCGGCAGATTTGAACTTGCACATAGCGGCACTGTTTTTTTGGACGAGATTGCAGAACTTTCAAATTTTATGCAGGTAAAGCTGCTGCGGTTTCTCCAGACCGGCAAATTTGAAAAAGTGGGGGGCGAGAAGACGGCATCGGTTGATGTCCGGATTATAAGTGCCACCAATAAAGATCTGAAAAACGAAATCAAGGATGGCCGTTTCCGGGAGGATCTTTATTACAGGTTAAATGTCATACCGGTTCACCTGCCTCCCCTGCGAGAGCGCAGAAACGATATTCCGCTTCTTATCGAACATTTTCTGGGGCAATATGCACAGGAACACGGGCACAATGAGCAGATCACCGTGTCGAGCGAGGCAATGACCCGTATCATGGATTATGACTGGCCCGGGAACGTCCGCCAGCTTCAGAACGTGCTTCATTTTGCAATTGTAAAAAGCGGGGGCCGGGTAATCAGGGCTTCGGATCTTCCCGCCGAACTTCGCACAGGTAAGCCCCGGGCCGGGCGCAGAGGGCCGGATAAGAAGCTCGATGTTGAAACAGTGCGCACAGTCCTGCAAAAGACAGGAGGTAACAAGGTAAGGGCCGCAAAGATTCTGGAAGTGGGGCGTGCGACCCTATACAGGTTTATCCGGGATTTTCCTGAAGCAGTCCCCCAGATTGAATGAGCGATTCTTCTTCGGGTTACGGGGTTCCATCCGGTTTAAAGACTCCACGGCAGGCTGCGGCCAAGTTTTATCCCCTGCGTATCTATCTGCGTATCATAGACAAGAATTTCGACCCCGTTTTCTGAGGCCTTTCGCAGCTCCTTGCCGTATTCCGGATCAATGTTGTGTGCAGGCATAAATGATCCCGCGTCCATGCGTTGTATCAGGTAAAACATGATGCATCTGTGTCCCAGCCTGACCTGGCGCTGAAGCTCCTCAAGATGGTTTTTGCCGCGCTTTGTTTTTGCATCCGGAAAAAGCCCTATGCCGTTTTCCACAAGGGTGCAGTTTTTGATTTCAACATAGCAGGGCCTGTATTCTTCTCCTTTGAGCATCAGATCAAAACGGGTATGCGCGCCCGCCCTGACTTCAGCTTTTACCGAGTCGTATCCCGCCAGTTCCTCAACAGCTCCGTGTTGCACACATTGCCGCACCAGGCGGTTGGGAACAAGGGTGTTTATCCCCACCATGGAGTCCGGCATCTCTATGAGCTCCCAGGTGTATTTAAGTTTTCGCCGCGGGTTGTCTGATTCTGAATAGTAAACATGGTTTCCCGGTGTGCTGCAGCCGGTCATGCTGCCTGAATTGGGGCAATGGGCTGTTATGATATCACCGTTTTCAGTACGGATGTCAGCAAGAAAACGCTTGTATCTTTTAATAAGCAAGCCCTTTTTTAGTTCAGGCCATTTTATGAAACACAACTGTGTCATAGCCCTTTCTGATACATTAAAACCAGGTTTTTGCAAAGTCATTATTTTGATTCTGAGAGCCCTTTCAGCAATTCCCGGGACGCGGGGCAGATCTTTTGGCGGGCGGGGATGCGTTAAATCCCCTTTTATTTCTGGCACGGAAATTGATTATATTTTGGAAAAACGACAAACATCCTAACCTAAATTGGAAATCCCGGAGGGTTTCAGATTTTTAAAATAAAAATGGTTGTTATCCTTCCAAATGAATCACTTTTAAAAAGCTGAAACGCAATTTAGGCCTAAATTTATGGATCTTAGGTATTGAAACCAGCGAACGAAAATATTAAAAAAACACTAAGGCTTGTAAGAGCCATGCTGGAGCTGGCCGATGAAGGCGACGCCCACCGGGAAGATGTTAACTGCGGCGTTTTATACGGGATCCTGCGGGATGCCGGCTATAAGATTAAAAAGGCGGCCGAGTCTGAAAAACAGGCCCATATTAAAAAAGGGCGATGGGACTGAGACCGCATTTTATCCGGTACCGGCGGCACAAGCAGAGGTGCGGGAGCAATTCGGGTGGCGAAAAACAACAGATGTGTTATTTTTATGAATAATGATTTTTTTTAACCTACAAGATTTATGGAGGAAATGATGGCTGCATTTGATTTCAGCGCGGAGGATATTTTCAAACTGGCCGAGGAAATCGAGGTTAACGGGGAGCAGTTTTATCGCACGGCCGCAGGAGAGGTCCCGGATCAGAGCTCAAAAGATATGCTTCTGGGCCTGGCGGAGATGGAAAAGGAACACAAGAAATTTTTCGAACAGATGCGCTCCGAGCTCAAGGATAAGG
The DNA here is from genome assembly GCA_046540355.1 of Desulfobacterales bacterium. Lineage (GTDB taxonomy): Bacteria > Desulfobacterota > Desulfobacteria > Desulfobacterales > Desulfosalsimonadaceae > Desulfosalsimonas. The sequence goes on along the minus strand of JBKHFD010000029.1, from coordinate 15,247 downwards.
AAAAGACCGATACTGTGTTTGACCCCGAAGGCGAGGCGGAAAGTTATCTCAAGGCCCTGGCAGATATCCGGGTATTTTTTGAAAAGCCTGTTGATACATCTTCCATGAAAAATATTTTAAAAGATGCCATCCAGGCTGAAAAAGACTCCATTGTGTTGTATCTCGGCATGAAGGAAATGGTCCCTGAAAAATTTGGCAAAAACCGCATTGACAAGATTATCAAAGAAGAGATGGGCCATATCCGGCAGCTTAGCGGGGAGCTGAAAAATCTGAAAAAATAAAAGTCCGCCGATGTTGCCCGGAAACTGAAACGCAATTTAGGTGAAAATTAAACCAAAGGGAGGGGTTGTAATGGCAAGCTGGAAATGCACAAACTGCGGATATACTTTTGAGGCGGATGCTCCGCCTAACCAGTGTCCCTCGTGCAAGGAAAAGTGCGAATTTGTGGACAATTCATGTTATACGCCGGACTGCACGGATACCGGCCGGGATGACAGGATAGGATCAAAACATTAATCAGAGTTAACTGCGAAGCCCACATTATCCCGTAATGCTATGAACAAGAGGACCGGAGTTTTTTGGGTCGGGTTTTTCCCGGTGATACTGATTCTTTGTGCTTTGGTGCTGCCGGTAAAGACATTTGAAACAGGCGCATCCGGAACGGGTGCCGAAGAAATCTGTCTGCAGGGAGGTCGGCTCGGGGAAGTTGAGTTTCCACACCTGCTGCATCAGAAGACCCCGGGGGACTGCAGTACATGTCATGATATGTTTCCCAGGGAAAAGGATGCTATTCTTATGCAGCAGGAAGCGGGAGAGCTAAAAAAACAGCAGGTGATGAATATGCTGTGCATAAAGTGTCATGTGGCACGTCAATCGGTATTAAAGCCTTCAGGGCCGACAAAGTGCGCAAAATGCCACCAGAAATAGGCGCGGGTCTTAAGCCCGTAAAGCCGGTTTGATAAAATGCGCTGTTTGAAAGCAAACAGTAAACCTTTAACCCACAGGCAACAAAGGAGGAAGGGGTATGGACAAGTATGTATGCACCATTTGCGGATACGTCTACGATCCGGCGCAGGGAGATCCGGACAACGGGATCGAGCCGGGCACCAGCTTCGAAGATTTGCCGGATGACTGGGAATGCCCGGTGTGCGGCGCTCCCAAATCCGACTTTGAAAAGCAGGCATAGCCGGAAACAGGTTGGTTCCAGGGCCGCACCGCAGTGCGGCCCTGAAGCCCCGGGCGGGCCTTAACCCCCGAAACGGGGGGCGGCCGGGTTTAACAGTTAAATTTGAAGAATAAAAGGGCAAGATGCAATGAAACCGGTTGAAATTGCAAAAGGTGTATATCACGTAGGCGTTCAGGACTGGAATATCCGTGATTTTCACGGGTATTCAACAGAGCAGGGGAGTAGTTACAATGCTTATCTGATCGTGGACGAGCAGATCGTACTGATTGATACGGTCAAAAAGGATTTTGCCGATCAACTGCTTGCAAATATTTCCGCTGTGGTCGATCCCAAAAAGATCGACTTTGTGATAAGCAATCACACGGAGATGGATCATTCAGGGGGGCTGCCCCGGGTGATGCATTATGTTGGCGAGGATAAGCCGGTATTGTGCTCCAAAATGGGCCACAAGAATCTTTCTCAGCATTTTTTACAGAAATTTAATTACAGGCCTGTTGAAAACGGCGAGGAGATCTCCACGGGCAAAAGGCAGCTCGTATTTCTTGAAACCAAAATGCTTCACTGGCCCGACAGCATGTTTACCTTTGACAAGTCAGAGGGAATACTTTTTTCAAGCGATGCCTTCGGCCAGCACTATGCGGGCTACGAGATCTACGACGATGTGGTCGGTCACGCCATAATGCCCCATGCCAAGAAATATTTTGCAAACATTCTGCTTCTGTATGCACCCAAAATTTTAAAGCTGGCCGAGCAGATATCCGACATGGGCCTTGATATTAGGATGATCTGTCCGGATCACGGCATTATCTGGAGAAAGGATCCGGCAAAAATAATCAACGCCTATGTGACCTGGAGCAAACAGATTCCGGAGAACAAGGCGGTGGTGGCCTATGACACCATGTGGAAAAGCACCCGTGCGATGGCCGAGGCTGTTTCAGACGGAATCGCCGAAACAGGGATGGCTGTAAAGCCGATTCATATCAGAAGTTCGGACAGAAGCGAAATCATGACCGAATTTCTTGATGCAAAGGCCCTGGTAATAGGTTCGCCAACCATAAACAACAATATCTTCCCAACAGTGGCGGATCTGTTAACCTACGTAAAGGGTTTTAAGCCAAAAAATCGTATCGGAACGGCTTTCGGCTCCTACGGGTGGAGCGGAGAGGCGGTCAAAATCATCCGCGGAGAGCTCGAAGCCATGGGGATAGAGATTATAGACGAGGGTCTTCGTATTCAGTATGTTCCCGATGCGGATGCATTGGTCCAGTGCGTTGATTTCGGCAGAAAAATTGGCGAAGCGGTGAAAAACGGATAACAGATTGGTGACAGAACCCGAGGTCGAGCTTTCAGAATGCATCAGATGCGGCGTATGCGAAGAGGTCTGCCCCGAGGTTTTCGTGATTACTCATGCGGGCTATGTACAGGTGGCGATTCTTGATAACTATCCGGCAGACTGTGTGGACGAGGCAATCAAAAACTGTCCTGCCAGATGTATTCGGTGGATATGATGAATGTACGGGAGATATGTTATGACAAAAAAAGTGGCGCTTTTTGTGTTCAGGGATGATTCCATGTGCTTTGTCCATGTCCTGTTAAATACGCTGGACATGCATGAGCGCGGCCATGACATCAGGATGGTAATGGAAGGCGAGGCTACCAAGCTGCTTCCAGGGCTGGAAAACGAGGGAACGACATTTTCAAAAATGTGGCAGCAGGTAAAGGACAAAAATCTGGTTGCAGGTGTCTGCAAAGCTTGCTCCACACAGATGGGAACCAGGGCTTCGGCGGAAAAACAGGGCCTTGCCCTCTTAGACGACATGTCAGGGCATCCCTCGTTTGCGGGTTTCATCGACCAGGGCTGCGAAATACTGGTGTTCTAAATTTGACAGGTACCAGAGCCCTTAAAAGGGATGTGCGTAAACTGCTTTCACATCCGGACCGGCAGAGGGTTTTGGAAGCATTGTTTTCCCACCGGCCCCGCCGAATCATTAATGCACTCATTGCAAGATTTTATGACAAAAATGCGTTAATACGGTGGCGTGCAATAGCGGCGGCAGGCGCTGTTGTTTCAGAACTTGCCTGTAAGGACCGGGAATCTGCAAGGGTGGTGATGCGCCGGTTTATGTGGATGCTAAATGACGAGTCAGGAGGCATCGGTTGGGGCGCGCCCGAGGCCATGGGAGAAGTCACAGCATCAAGCCCTGATATGGCCGAAGAATACGCAGAAATTTTATGCTCATTTGTTTATCCTGACAGAAATTTTCTGGAGCATCCCGGACTGCAGCGCGGGCTGCTGTGGGGGCTGGGCCGTATGGCACAGGCCGAGCCGCAGAGGCTATGGGAGGCCTTGCCGCACATCCTGCCATTCACGGAGTCCGAAGACCCGGTCCACAGGGGGCATGCCGCATGGGCGGCCGGGAACGTAAAAGATTTACGGGCAATGGGGAGTCTTGAGCGCCTTTTTGCAGATCAGGAACAGATCGATTTTTTTGAGAACTGGCAAATTTTTCGGGTCCCGGTGGCAGGGCTTGCCCGGGATGCCGCTGATATAATAATTCAGTCAGAAAGGCAGGCCTGATGTATGTTCTCGGATTCCAGGGAAGCCCGAGGTTAAAGGGCAACACTAATGTTTTGCTGGATGCTTTTTTAAACCGCCTCAAAGAAAAGGGTGCGGTGGTTGAGAAGGTGCATGCAGCACGGGTTAACGCCGAGCCCTGCACCGGGTGCGGGTATTGCGAGAAAAAAGGCGTTTGCGCCATTTCAGATGACGAGATGTCTTCGCGGATATATTTTCTTCTAAGAAGGGCGGATGCAGTAGTGCTTGCCTCGCCCGTATATTTCTATAACTTTCCGGCCAGGATCAAGGCAGTAATTGATCGCACCCAGACCCTGTGGTCCGGAAAATACAAGCTCGGCCTCGATGATCCCGGGCGTCCCTGGCGCAGGGGATTTCTGCTTTCAGTGGGCGCCACAAAGGGCAAAAACCTGTTTGACGGAATGGGTCTTACGGCACGATATTTCTTTGACGCAGTGGGAGCCGAATACACGGGTTCCCTGACATACAGGAGAATCGAGGAGCCGGGGGACCTGGAAGAGCTCGCCGGTGTTGCAGATGACGTGAAAACAACTGCAGGGCATCTGGATACGCTTTTTTCCAGAAAAAAGATTCTGTTTGCCTGCAGGGAAAACGCATGCCGCAGCCAGATGGCATCGGCTTTTGCCCGTTATTTGGCCGGAGACAAAATAGAGGCGTTAAATGCCGGAAGCACACCTGCAGATTCAGTAAATCCCATGATGCGCGAAGTCATGGCTGAGAAGGGAATTGATATGGGATTTCGCAGTCCGCGTTCCATAGATGATGCTGTTTCCGAGACCATGCCGGACATGATCGTCACCATGGGCTGCGGAGAACAGTGCCCGTATATTCCCGGTGTTTCTTATGCGGACTGGGATCTTGCAGATCCGGCCGGCAAAGACATTGATTTTATGCGCAGTGTCCGGGACGAAATAGAGAAAAGGGTAAGAAATCTAATAGAGGATCAGCTTTCTTCCTGATCTTCATCTGTGCCAAAGGAGAATTCCTGGAATCCGGTATTTTCAAGGTCTGCGTAAAGCATCCTGTTTTTAAGGGTGCGCCCCCTGTTTAAAAGAATCTTTACAGCCTCCATGGCCTCTAGCCCGGCAATAATCGCAGGGGTTATTCCGGGAACGCCCATGACCGCCTCGGGCGGCTCCTGCGAAGAATCTTTGCCGGTTCTGCCGTAAATCATTTCAAGTCCCTCATCTTTCGGGAAAACAGCCATTACCTGTCCCTCGAAGCCTGCAATTGCACCGTGTATCATGGGTATGCCCGCCTGTCTGCAAGCCTCTGCAAGCACGAGCCTGGATGTGGCATTATCAAGAGCGTCTATTGCAATGTCTGCGTCTGCCAGGATTTCCGGGGCACTTTCCGGGGTGAGCTTTTCGGGAAAGACGGTTGTTTCAACAGCGGGATTAACCGACCGGATCATATTTTGCGCAGCCTCGGTTTTGTGCATGCCCATGGTTTCAGAAGTTGCTGTAAGCTGCCTGTTTAAATTGGATTCTTCGAAAACGTCCGGATCAGCGATAAAAAGCCTGCCAATGCCCATGCGTGCAAGCAGTACAAGTATGCCGGCCCCCAGTCCTCCGGCGCCTATAACCGCCGCTCCTGACTCTGCGAGTTTGAGCTGTTCGTTTAACGAGATGCTTGAAGCATTGCGCATGTAACGGATCGGCCATATGCCCGCACCGAGTGCTGCCATATAGGCCTGCCGCAAACTGGTATCCGACTGCCTTGCAGCCTCCAGGGCGTCTGATTCGCGTATAACGGTTACACTTTTCTGCGCCGGGCCCGTGATTTCACGTGCCAGGCTTGCAAGGACAGAATTCAGGGCATTATTATTATTCATGCATCATATACTCTTGATAATTTGTAAAAAGGTTCTTATATTGTCTGCTGACTTTGCCTATCTATAACAGCAACTTTTTTTGAAGTTACTATGGAACTCGAAGTCTATTTATACGCCTCTCTGGCAAAATACCTGCCGCAGAAAACGTCCGGCAAGTCTGTGCGTGTTAATGCGGAATCCGGCAGCACCGCAAGGGACGTCCTGAAAAAACTCGGCGTCTCTGAAAAAGTGGTCAAGATAGCATTTGTCAACGGGGTTAAAAAGGACCTTGACGCCGCTGTTTCCAATGGAGACCGGGTGGGTTTTTTCCCGCCGGTCGGAGGAGGATAGGAAATAAGTGCAATCAGGTTTCTGTTTTAATCTTTATTTTTAAATCCCCGGTTTTACCCGCAAGAAAACCCGGCACAGCTGAAGCACTTACCCGGCTTCCGTTTATTTCCACCTGTACGCAGTTTTTTTCCAGCACCTCCTGCTGGAGCCCCCAGAATTTTTCAAACTCTTTTATATCCATATTAACCCCGCGCCCAAGCAGTGCATCTCCCAAACATTCTGCCACCTGGTTGAAACATTTAAGTGTTACAGGCACGGTCTTTTCTTTAAAGTTTTTTTTATCAGTATTAGGGTTTTGTGTGTATCCTGCCCTCATCCCGCTGTATATACCCTTTTTTCTGAACGCGGCCCCGAAAACTCCCGGCATGGCAGCAGAAAGCGCAATAGTGCAGGACGCGTTTATTTGTGTCTGTTCAGTGTCGTCTACCGCGCGGCCGTCCATAAAAATTGTCTGGATTCTGTTTTCCAGGAAATCATCACTGGCCGGCAGCACTTGTTTTAAAAATTTTTTTACCGGCATCCCTGCGGCGGCTTCAAGTTTGATTCCCCGCGATACAAGCAGGCGCATCAGGCGGCTCAGGCCGGCAGGTATTGTAAGGGTTAGCTCTGTTTCAGGCTGGCTGTTCATATGGTTTTTCTGATCCGGAACATCTGCGGCGGCAGGCCTTTCAAGTGTTTTTTTCAGCTCTGCCGCCGCAAATTTTTCTGTAATCCGTCCTAGAAGTTAAATACCGTATCCAGATCGCTGCCGCTTATCTGAAAAGTGATGTTGTGGGGCTCAAGGGCTTCTTTTCTGAAATAATCCGGCAGACGGTCGTCCTCGGGCCCGAATCCTGCACGCGCATTAAAATCGCGCTCCAGCTTGAGAATTTTCTTTCCCAGGTCGTTTACATCGTCTGCTGTGAAATTAAGCCCGTGAAAAGAGTTTATCATGTCGATTAAGGCCTGGAATGTTTCTTCCTGGTCAAGTATGGCAAAGGCGATAAACAGGCACATTCCCGTGGAGTCTATGGCTGCTGTGGCTATCTGCAGATTGCGGGACAGGTCAATCTGACCTTCGGGCTTTAGCGCATCAACATTTCCGCCGACTCCCAGGATGTTTGCCGTAACCGCGTATCCCGCGGTATGATCAGCACCCATGGTGGAGGTTGCATATGTAACCCCCATGCCCTGGACCGCCCTTGGGTCGTATGCCGGCATGGCCTGGTTCTTGACCACCGGCACTCTTTCCACGCCGAACACTTTGCCTGTTACACCTGCTCCGCTTCCAAGGATTCGCCCCAATGGTGTGCCTTTGCCCACTTCCTTTACCAGTTCAATGGCCTTGTCTTTATCACCGAATTCGGCAAGACCCGCTTCCATTGCAACGCCTATGGTGGCTCCCATTTCAATGGTATCCAGACCAAAATCGTCATCCAGGCGGTCGAGCATTGCAATGGCATCCAGATCGTCTATGCCGCAGTTGCCCCCGTGGGACCATACGGTTTCGTATTCAGGCTGCTTGGTAAGATAATGTCCGTCCTTGTCCACCCATATGCCAGAGCAGCGGATAACACATCCCCGGTGGCAGCCGTGGGTGGCCTGACCGCCGCGGGCGGTTTCGGTTTCAGCCTGGGTCTCTCCGCTTAATGCAGAGGCACCCTTAAACCTTCCGGTCTTGAAGTTGTAGGTGGGATAGGCGCCCGCCTCGTTTACCACGTTGGTAAGAACGTTTGTGCCGTAGGAGGGCAGGCCCTGGCCTGTAACCGCATGCTGTCTTAATCCCTCAACGAACTTTTTGTTTGCCTCTTTGAATTTGTCCGGATCTTTTGCTTTGCGCATGGACATGCCAGAGTCGTCGAGCACTATGGCCTTAACCCCTTTGCTGCCCATTACCGCCCCGACACCGCCGCGGCCGGCATGCCTGGAAGGCCGCAGTTCCATATCGGTGCATGCCACAGTTGCCGCTCCAAGCTTCATTTCCCCTGCCTGGCCTATGGACAGGCAGCAAATTTTGTCTCCGTATTCGGTTTTCAGGCTTTCGACCGCATCGTAGTTTCCCTTCATTTTCAGGTCATCTGCGGGAAGGATATCAACGCCGTCCTTGTTGACCAGTACCTTGTAGAGCTTGTCATCCGAGGGTTTCCCTTCAAGAACAATGGCGGCGTACCCTAGTCTTGCAAGTACCTGGGCCGCCTGGCCGCCGGAATTGGCTTCCTTGATCCCCCCTGTAAGAGGGCTTTTGCATCCCACCGAAATTCTGCCAGACATGGCGGCCGCACTGCCGCTAAGCAGGCCCGGGGCGATTACAAGCTTGTTGTCTTCGCCAAGGGGGTGGCAAAGGGGAGGCACCTCTTTGGCGATAATGGCCGAGGTCATGCCACGACCGCCGAAACCCGCATAATCGCCGATTGATTCGGTTTTGGCCGACGGTGCCTGGTCGGGTCCCATTTGAATTCGCAGAATTTTGTCCATTAAATCACCTCCTGATAAAGGATGGTTGAAAGGAAGGAATGGCAAATTGTTTTTATTTTTCTATTTTTATTCCAAACAAGGCTGATGTCAAGATTATTGATACATTTATTGTTCATCTGTGTCCAGGCCGAGGGCGGGATCGGGTTTTTTGCCGTATTTGCCGTCTTTGTAGCATTTACCCGCATACCAGTCTATCTGCCGGCATATGCCTCGTATAAGGTTTACCTCTGCCGCGCGCAGGGGAAGTCTTGAAAAAAAACGCCTGAACCGGTCCAGCCAGTGCTCCGGGTTGTCAGCCTGTATGAACCCGATGCGCACCAGGGTGTCTTTTAACTGGGCATACATGATATCAAGTTCATGACGGGTTGCAAGCCTGGGGGAAAATTCCTGCCGGGGGGCAAGGCCGGCCTTGAAAAGTTCATAGCATATTACCATTACGGAATGACCAAGGTTAAGGGATGAAAACCGTGCTGCGGGGATATTTACCAGCACGTGACACAGCCTTAGTTCCTCGTTTGTAAGACCGCGGTCCTCGGGGCCGAAAAGTACGGCAGTCCGATTGTTTTCACAGAGCGGCATAATTCTGTTTGCCATTGTTTCAGGTGAGACCGTGCTCCGGCGGCGGCTGCCGAGTCTGGCGGTGGTGCCTGCTACGTATCCGTATTCAGAGAGAGCCCCGGCAAGGCTGTCGTGGACCCGGACCTTTCGGACCACGTCGGCCGCCGCATGGGTGGCCAGAGTAAGGGCCCTGGCGAAGTCGAAGTTTTCAGGGTTTACCAGCACCAGTTCCCTCATGCCCATGTTTTTCATAGCCCTTGCTGCAGCACCGATATTTTCCGGGTATCTTGGCCGGTTTAATACTATTGCTATGTTTTCAAGGTTTGCTGTCTGCATTGATTTGTTGTTCCTGGTAATTTTCAGCGCTTTTTTGCATGCATGCGCTGCAATCCGGCTTCTGCCTGCCCCGGGTGCTTCGGTGGCGGGCAAAGCCCTCCAGCCATTTTGAATCGGTTCTGGGGCAGGTGTCTATGTATTCTATGAAATCCACCAGCCGGTCCACCGCAGCCCTGTCCATGGAGTGCTCCATGCGGCAGGCATTGTCTTCGGCGGTTTTTTCATCGAGCTGGAGCACCCGGCTTAAAAAATTTTTTATCACCCTGTGCCTGCGATTTATCTCCCCTGCCACGGCAGTGCCCTTTTTGGTGAGAGTGATAAAACTGTAGGGCTCGTAGTTGATCAGCCCCTTTTCAGCCAGGCTTCGCAGCGCCCCCGTAACAGATCCGCGCAGCACCCCCCGGTGCTCGGCTATGTCCTTTACCCTGGCCACCTTGTTGGTCTTTTCCAGCTCGAGTATGGTTTCAAGGTAATCCTCAAGATTGTCTGACAATTCTATGCCCGTCATGGCGCTCTCCTTTTAAATGTTTGCCCGAGTATAGCCTGTTTTTGACGCCCTGGCAAACAAAAGATAAATTTTATAAAAAAATTGTTGACACCAAATAAAGTTAGGTATACCAAACAATATAAAAACAGACTTTAATTGTTCAGACAAATTTTATTTCCGGAGAAAAACTATGAGCAGAATCAGAATGAGACAGATGAAGGAAAGACAGACCGGCAGGATTGCAGCAGTGCGCGCCAGGGGAGAGCTTGGCCGCAGAATACGCGACATGGGCCTGGTGCCGGGCACTTCTTTTACCGTCAAGGGCAGAGCCCCTTTAAAAGACCCGGTAGCACTGCGGATTGCGGGTTTTACATTGACGCTTAGAAACAACGAGGCAGACTTCATAGAAGTGGAGGTGGAATAAGCAGCCATGGCACATACTATTGCACTTTCGGGAAATCCGAATTCAGGAAAAAGCACCCTTTTTAATGCCATCACCGGCGCCCGCCAGCAGGTGGGAAATTATCCCGGGGTAACCGTGGAGAAAAAGACCGGCATCTACAGGATAGACGGTCGGGAATTTACCCTTGTCGATCTTCCGGGCACCTATTCCATGACCGCCTATTCGCTGGAAGAAGTCATTGCCAGGGATTTTATAGCAACCGAGAAGCCCGCGGTGGTTGTTGATATTGTTGATGCCTCCAACCTGGAGCGCAACCTTTATCTCGCCATTCAGATAATCGAGATGGGGGTGCCTGTGTGCATTGCACTTAACATGGTTGATGTGGCAGAAGCGCGCGGTCTTAAAATAGACGCCGCAAGATTGTCCGGGTTTCTCGGTGTGCCGGTTGTCCCCACCGTGGCAAGAACAGGCAGGGGAAAAAGGGAGCTGATGGAGGCCGCGGCCCTGACGGCTGAAAACCGCTCTGCAGCCCCGGGCCCTGCTATTTCCTACGGAGACGACATAGATGCCGCTCTGGCTGAAATGGAGCCTGTTATACGGGAAAACGATTTTCTTACAGGGTATTATCCGGCCCGGTGGGTGGCGCTGAAATACCTGGAGGCAGACGAACAGATAGTTTCCGCTGGCCGGAATGCAGACCCGGATGTATCTGAAAAGCTGGCCCGCATAGCAGACCGGGTGGCCGGTCATTTAAACCTGACCCTTGATACCGACCCTGAATCCATGATTGCGGATCAGCGATATGGGTTTATAAAAGGCATCCTGCGGCAGGGAGTGGTGCAGGTACACGATGATCAGAACCGGCTTTACATGTCTGACAGAATCGACAAGGTGCTTATAAACAGATTAGCAGGCCCGGTTATAATGGCAGGCATCATACTGATGCTTTATCATTTCACTTTTGCCGCAAGCGAAATCCCAGCAGCGTGGCTGGAACAAGGCTTTGCCGCTCTTCGGTCTGCCGTGGATGCCGGCATGTCCGAAGGCCTTTTAAAGTCCCTTGTTATATCCGGCATCATAGACGGGGTGGGCGGGGTGCTGGGATTCGTACCCATAATTCTGTTCATGTTTGTGGGAATAACCATACTGGAGGACTCCGGCTATTTTGCCAGGGTGGCCTTCATGCTCGACCGGGTGTTTAAGGTGTTTGGTCTGCACGGAAGCTCTGTGATGCCTTTTATCGTCTCGGGCGGGATTGCCGGAGGATGTGCGGTTCCCGGGGTGATGGCTGCCAGGACCCTTAAGTCCCCCAGAGAAAGACTTGCCACCCTGCTTACGGTGCCCTTTATGAACTGCGGGGCCAAGCTGCCGGTCTTTGCCCTGCTTATCGGCGCATTTTTCGCCTCTCACAAAGCCTGGATGATGTTTGCCGTAACCTTTATCTCCTGGGCCGGCGCCCTGATGGTGGCCTGGATGCTGAGAAAAACATTGATCAGAGGAGAGTCCGCCCCTTTTATAATGGAGCTTCCCCCCTATCGTATGCCCACCCTGCGGGGAGTCGCAATACATGCATGGGAGCGGACATGGCAGTATATCCGCAAGGCCGGCACCGTGATCCTGGCGATTTCTGTGCTGCTGTGGGCTCTTATGACCTTTCCGTCTCTTCCGGAGGAAAAGGCGGCTTCTTTTGGTCCTGACCAGGAGGCGGCCCTGGCCCGGGCAGAGCTGCAATATTCGGCAGCGGGCCGCATAGGCTCCGCCCTGGAGCCGGCAACAAGGCTTGCCGGGTTTGACTGGCGCACCAACATAGCTTTGGTGGGCGGGTTTGCAGCCAAGGAGGTTATTGTCTCCACCATGGGAACAGCCTATTCCCTGGGAGAAATCGAGGCAGAAAAAAGCTCCGGGCTTTCCGAAAGATTGGCGCGCTCTGATCAATGGAGCCCGCTTGCCGCGTTTGCCCTGATCATATTTGTTATGTTTTATTCCCCGTGTTTTGTGGCCGTGGTGTGTATCGCGAGAGAGGCAGGATCATGGAAATGGGCCGTGTTTTCAATGATTTTTAATACGGTTCTGGCATTTTTCCTGGCGGTAACTGTCTATCAGGCAGGAAGCCTGCTGGGATTCTGAGACCTCAATTTGGGTGAGAAAAAAGGAACTGACGGTACAGGCAATGATACAGGAAATAATAGTGTTTGCGATAATCGGGCTTGCCCTGGGTTTTGCAGCCCGCAACACCTACAGAAAGCTTGCTGCAAAGCAGCCTTCCTGCGGCTGCGGATGCACTGACTGCGGGAATAAAAACAAATGCGATCAGGATATCTGAGGGCGGGATCTGATGATGTCATGGATCTCTGCAAAGGCCCTGAATGACAACTTGATTCTTTTTTGAATTAAACTTCAGCCTCTTCTCTGCCGATAAATATGAAGGAAAACCCTGAAGGCCTGCGGCAGGTTTTATTATACCTGCAGTAGATTTGACCGGCAGGATGAAAAAATTTATACGAGGCAGAGGAAAATGAAAAGCATCAGGCAGATGAGCCTTCGCGCAAAGATGGTCGCGCTTTCCGTGTGCCCGGTAATTGCAGTGGCCCTGATAGTTTGGGCGGTTAGCAGCAATTCGCTGGAAAAAGGCATCTACGGCGAAAAAAAGGAAAAGACAGAAGAGCTTGCAGAGGTAACCCTTTCCATACTCACAGATTATCACGAAAAGCAGAAGGAGGGCGAGCTTACAGAAGAGCAGGCAAAAAACAGGGCAAAAGAAGCAGTGCGCTCCCTGCGCTACGGCCCGCAGATGAAAGATTACTTCTGGATCCAGAACTCCGAGCCCGAAATCGTCATGCATCCTTTCAGCCCGGACCTGGAGGGGGAAAATGTTTCAGACATGACAGACCCTGACGGCCTGAACCTGTTTGTGGAGTTTGCCAGGAAGGTGGAAAACGAGGGCGCCGGACATGTCCCCTACAAGTGGCAGTATTATGACCAAGAAGACAGAATCGAGCCCAAGCTTTCCTATGTGGCCGAATTTGAGCCCTGGGACTGGATAGTGGGCACCGGGGTTTATGTGGACAGCGTTGAAAAAGACGTGGCTGCCCAGAGCAGGCTTCTCATGATAATTTCCGCCCTGGTTGCGGGCATATCGGTTCTGGTGGGATTTCTTTTCAGCAGCCGCATAAGCCGGGTCCTTACAGGCATAGTCGAGGGACTGGGCCAGAGCTCCGGCCAGGTGGCCTCTGCCGCCACCCAGGTATCATCATCCAGTCAGTCTCTGGCTGAAGGATCAAGCCAGCAGGCCTCCACCCTGGAAGAGACCTCGTCCTCTCTTGAACAGATAGCCTCCCAGACCAAACAGAACGCGGATAACGCGGAACAGGCAGACAGGGCGGTAAAGGAGACTGTCTCGGCTGTTGAATCCGGGGTTTCATCCATGGAGCGCATGAATTCCGCCATAAATGAAATAAAGGAATCCTCCAGCGAGACATCGAAAGTCATAAAGACCATCGATGACATCGCCTTTCAGACCAATCTTCTGGCTTTAAACGCCGCAGTGGAGGCTGCCAGGGCCGGAGATGCGGGCAAGGGGTTTGCAGTGGTGGCAGAAGAGGTGAGAAATCTTGCTCAAAGAAGCTCGGAGGCGGCACAGAACACTGCGGAGCTGATTAAAAAATCCCAGGAAAACGCCGGAAACGGGGTAAACGTGGCAGAAGAGGTTGCCTCCCAGCTAAACTCCGTCCGGGAAAGCTCAAAGAACGTAAACACTCTGATAGGAGAGATTACAGCAGCCTCCAAGGAGCAGTCCCAGGGCATAGAGCAGGTAAATACCGCTGTATCAGAGATGGACAAGGTGGTCCAGCAGAATGCCTCAAATTCAGAGGAGTCAGCCAGCGCCGCAGAGGAGCTCTCCTCCCAGGCCCGGGAACTGGAGCGCATGGTGGCAGACCTTGAGGCGGTGGTGGGCACCGGCAGAAGTAAATAAGAATTCGTTGAAGAGGGCTGAAATCAGAAAAACCCATATTTATGAAAATCTTTATCAGCCCTCTTCGTATAAATTCATTCCCGGATAAAGCCGCCTGGCGCATTCAGGGCAGATGCCGTGGCTGAATTCAGCTCCTGAATGCTCCTGAATATATGATTCCACGGCATTCCAGTATCCTTTGTCATCCCGGATTTTTTTGCAGGAAGAGCAGATGGGCAGAAGACCTTTAAGCTGTTTGACATTTTCCAGGGCTTTTTTCAGTTTTGCAGTTTGCCGGGCCATTTGAAAATGCGATTCTATAATATGTCTGAACTGATCCATTAACATCCTGATTTCTTCAGAATAGACGTTTTTCTTGTCATCATGGATGCAAAGGGTGCCGAAAATTTCTCCTGACGGAAGCCTGAGAGGGTATCCCATATAGGAAATCAAGTTATGCTCGATTTCCGGGGCTTGATACCACATCTCGGATTCAAGGGCATTTGCTACCATGAGCGGTTCTTTTTCATTTATCACCGCTTCACAGTAATGGTTGGCCAGTTCTATCCTGAGCCCCTCGTAAAAGGGGTTTTTCGGGTTGCTGCTCACCAGGAAAGCCTCTATTTCAGGCAGATCAACCCGGGTAATAGCCGCTGATCTGACCGATGCCAGGCGGCACAGCAAATCCACCATGCTCTGCCATTGATCAAAATCAATGATTTCATACGGATCGATATTTTTCAGCTTTAATGCATGTTGTTCCATTGTTTTCACTCCTCAGGCCAAACACTGAAAAAATTCGCTTAATGGTTTCGTTGTCTTCTATCCCCGCTCTTTTTAACCAGAAAAAAGCTAAAATTTTTATTATGAGCATAATCCAATAAAAATTCAAGAGAACAACAGATGTGCAACCCTTGCGTGATTTTATTGTAAACCATAATATTTTCTGATAATTCTACAATATACATCCTATCCCGGGAGAAGCAATGAGCAATACAGAAGACGATTCAGGCAGATCCGGTTTCCCGTCAAAAACGGCCGCGTTTTCCTATCATTCCGATCTTTTAAGGATTGTCACAGAAAACATACTTGATCTGGTTTCTGTGACAGA
>JBKHFD010000028.1:0-18900 GCA_046540355.1 Desulfobacterales bacterium | reverse complement strand
TTCCCCGAACTGTTCTGCCAGACGCGGATTGCCCACCGCCCTTGCAAGAATTCTTTCCAGATCGCCTTCGGTTTTGACCGTGACATTTACCCGCGGATCGCTTGCCCCGGCGCTCTCTGCCCCCTGCCGGGCCAGGCGGGCGGTTTTCTTTCTTGCGTGGGCCATCGCCTCTTCATATTCGTTGAAGCTGATGCGCTCATCCCCGATTCTCACCAGGTAGGCATGACTTTCCTCTGACTCGCTGGTATAAAGAATTGCTTCTTTTTCAGTCACCACCGAGCCGGCGACGGCTCCGGCCGCATTTGCCACATGGGCATGGCCCGGCAGGACAAAAGGGGCCTTTAGGGTTTCAGCCACCCTCTTTACAAAAATTCCCGCAGGCGCTCCTATTCCTATAACAGGAAAACGACTTGATATATTCACCGACAAGTGCGTATTTTCACCCTTGATTGACTCGTCTAAAAGCCATCTGCCCCAGCTTCCGTCAACCATATCAGGCAGTTCGGCCCCGCCGGTCTGGCCGGCAAGAAAAACCACCGCCTCCTCAACCATCATGGCAACTATCTGGTCCAGGATCTGCTCAACCAATGTTTTCCGATCCCTGCCGTGAATACCGCAGGCGCACTTAACAGCCTGTCTGGCGGTATCTGCATCCCAGGAATCCATCTGGCCGTTTATGTGGAGAAGATCAGTGGGGGTCAGGGCTGCCTGTTCTATTAAGCCCTGCCTGAAAAGAACATCTGCATTGAGCTGGATCACATGGCGCAAATCCAGATTTTTCAATATATCGGATACACTGGCCGGCCCTTTGTTTAAAATCTCTATCAGGCCTACATGCCTGGGATCATCTATTCCGAACTGTTCAGGATCCAACTGTTTGTGCAGAAGCCAGAATTCAATATCAGAAGGTTTCCAGAAATTTTTATCCCTCAAATCAAGAGACAAGATGGAATCACGCACCTCAGGGTATCGGGCAGCCAGCCTGCAAAGAGGCACCACCCTGTCGGGACCCACCTGCACATGACCGCCCCTGGCAAATGATATCCGGCTGTCACAGCCTACGCAGGCAGTCCTTATCCGCGCGGCTCTTACGGCTGTCTCGATTTCGCCCACCCTGGCGCCCGAATCGGATACCGTTACCTGGCCTTCTTCAATAAAGGCCATGTCCGTGGTTGTCCCCCCGACATCTATCATCAGTGCATTGCTGCGGCCGGAGAAAAACAGGCCGCCGATAGCGCTTGCCGCCGGACCTGACATCACGGTCTCCACCGGCTTTGCCGCCGCCTCTGTATAAGGCATCAGCGATCCGTCTCCCTTGACTATCATCAGGGGAGCATTGATGTTCTGATGTTTAAGGGAGGATTTAACCGCTTCTATAAATTCGTGCATCACCGCCACCAGGGAGGCGTTCAGAGTCGCCGTGGCCGCCCTCTTGACAGAATCAAGCTTTGTTGAAAGCTGATGTCCCAAAACCACGGGATGTTCACAAATCTCTCTTATAGCCTTAAGTGCCTCCTCTTCATGGGAAGGATTAAGCGGACTGAAATAACTGGATATGGCAAATGCATCAACGCTGTTCCGGTTTTCTTCAACCCATCGGGCGATTCCTTCAATATCGGGAGGCGCCTGCTCTTTGCCCCGGGAGGTGTGACCTCCTTTGAAAAATTCAAAATACCCGGTCGAAAGCTTGTCTTCAAGGCCGAAGGACGAGATAAGTTCTTTGTCATATCCTATAAGAATAAGCCCCACATCCCTTGCTTTCCCCTCGGCCACCGAATTTGTGGCAAGGGTGCTTGATATCCCCACCAGTTTGACCCTGGAGGGATCCTTTATCTCAAGCATCTTTAAAACAGAAATCACCCCGCTGGCCAGGTCTTCGCGGGTTGTCAGGGTTTTGCCGGAAGCAAGTACTTGGCGGGATGTGTAGTCCATGAGCACCCCGTCCGTATATGTACCTCCGGTATCAATGCCCACCACGTAATTTGCCTGCTTATCTTTCCCGGGATCGGTCCTCTTTCGCACGGCCCCCGGATCGAATTGTTGCTGTATTTTCATTTTCCTTATATTATGAGTAAATGCTCAAAATTTACGGTATTATTCTGTATCCCCCGGCACTGGACTCATTTCTTCTTGATTCAGGAAGTTATAAGGCCAGGGGCCGGGGCCGGATGCTGGAAAAGCCCGGGGGCAAATTTTTGCCCTCACAGGCTTTCCAGGAGTTTTTAACAATTTCCCGGCTACTTGGAGCGCACCCGCTCTTCTGCCTCGTCGAGAATCTTTTGAATGTCTTTTTTGGCATCCGCGGGCACCCGGGAAATGGGGCCTTCATAATTCTCGATGATATCCCGGGTCTTCTTTATGACCCGATCCTTCATGGTCAGCCGGCCCTGGGCGTCCCAGTCCTCGTAGCTGTTTCTGTCCATGAGCGTGGGCTGCCAGTGCTTGCGGAACCATTTCATGGTATGATCCTCGTAGAGGTAATGGCCGCCGGGCCCCACGTTGCAGATCTCGTCCACTGCCAGGGTTTCCTCGTTTACTTCCACTCCGCCGCAGATCAGCCGGCTCATGCCTATTATCTCGTCATCCATCACGGTCTGAAACACGTCACCGGTGATTCCGGACTCGGTGTAGCCGTTGTCATGTACGAAGTTGGCACCCGACATCATGGCCATGTGTATGGAAAATGCAGCTTCAATGCCTGACTGCAGCTCCATCTTCTTGGTGTCGGTACATCCCGCAGTGGAATACATGGGCAGGCCCACGTAATTTAGCATCTCGGTAAACGCCGCGCTCATGATCCCCAGCTCCGGGGCTCCGTAGGAATAAATGGTGCGGCGCATATCCAGGATGGACTGCACGCCGCCTATGATAATGGCGGTGCCGGGATTGAGAAGCTGAGAGACCACAACTCCCACCATTGATTCCGCCATTGCCACAATTATCTGACCCGCGTGCGTGGCCGGCACTGTCGCCCCGCCGATGGCGCACGGCGTATAGACCTGAGGGATCCGGTGCTCGGCGCAGTAATAGCATTTTCCGATAGCCGTCTCATCACTGGTCAAAGGGGAAATCGGCTCGCTGTAATGAATGAAGTTCGGCCGCTGTTTAAACGCCTCCTCTCCTCCGGCCATCACGATGCCGATTCTGTGCAGATCCCGCATATTGTCCTCGTTAAAGGCCCAATTCATAATAATTTTACGGGTATTCTGGATCATATCGGCAAATTCATAAACATCTGACAGGGCATGGGTGACGTCGTCAATTGAGCCCAGCGACTGCACGTAGCCTATATTCGGCAGCACATCGCAGACCCGGGCCACAATGGAGGCATCCTTGCGCTGATACGGCCGTCGTTCCATGGTTTCAGTGTCAATAAAATTTGGTGGCGTCGGGCCCGGGCCAAAATAGCTGCGCCCTGCGGACTCTACGTAGCACATCTCCTCGTTGCCGTCCCAGCTGTAAAGCGTGGTCGTGGGCGGAAGAGATGACAGTGCGTCGCGCACCACCTCCGGCGGAATGCGCACCCGCTTGCCGTCCACCTTGCAGCGGTTGTTGGCAAGCAGCTCCCTTACCTTTTCGTGGTGAACATCTGCTCCTGTGTCATTTAATGTCTTTATCACTCCCCGGTATATGCGCTCCTTCTGGTCTTCTGATAGCAGCGAAAACCTGGGGGTCTTGTTTACTGTGTAATTTGTTCTGAAGCTCATATGCTTTCTCCTCTTATCTGGCCCTTTGCGAAAAGCCCCTCTGCGCATACAATAACGATGTGCGGGGCCGGATATTGTCAATTATTGGGAATGGCGCTTTTCAGCCGCATCAATGATCTCCTTGAGAGCCTTTTTGGTCTCCTCATCAATGGGCTGGGGCTCGTGGGTGTCCAGGATGCGCTGGGTCTCATCATTAACCCGGTCGGACATGGTTTTGCCTCCCTCTGTGTTCCAGGTCTCCCAGTCGGATCTGTCCATCAGCTTGGGCAGGAACCAGTCGCGCCAGTTTTCATAGGTGTGGTCGTGGGTAACAAACTCGCCGCCCGGGCCCACTTCACTGATCACCTTCAAGGCAAGCCCTTCTTCATCGGTTCTGATCCCCTTTCCCACCTGGCGCACCATGCCGATGATCTCGTCGTTCATGACCAGGCTCTCCAGCGAGGCGTTAACCCCGGAGTCAATATAGCCAACGTCATGGACCAGGTTGGCCCCGGAAAGATATGCTGTCAGCAGGCTCAGTGTCGACTCTATCGCCGCCTGCTCATCGACCCACTTTGAATCCGAGCAACCGCCCGTGGAAAACATTATGAGGTTTAACCACTTGGAAATATCCGTGTTTGCCGCGGATGCAAGCGACAATTCAGGAGCACCGTAAGAATATGTCGTGGTGCGCATGTCCATGACTGTGGTCACCCCGCCCATTATCAGGGGCATGCCCGGTTTTTTCAGATAGCACATGACCGCGGCCAGCAGCGTTTCAGCCAGGGACTGGACCAGCATTCCGGCAATAGTTGCAGGCGCTGTTGCCCCCGAGCTGGGACACGGCGTATACATGGCCGGAATCCCCTTTTCTGCGGCAAACAGCAGTTTTTCCACTGCGGTCCGGTCGTTTTTAAGAGGGGAAATGGGCTCGATATATGCCACGAACATGGGGCTCAACCGAAACTCCTCTTCTCCGCCCTGAAACAGGCAGGCCATCTTCCACAAATCCTCCAGGCCCTCTCCGTCCACGCTGGTAACGACCATGGGCTTTGTGCATCCCTCGAGCATGGCCATGAACTGATGGCGGTCATAAGTCTGGGGATTGGGGGCGTCTCCTACAATGCCGTGGGACATGAAAAAATCGAAATTCGGCAGATAGTCAACTATACGGGCTGCATTTACCACGTCCTGGTAGGTGGTACGCCTTCTTTCGCCTGTCTTTCTGTCATATGTAAACGGCAGGTCCGAGCCTGTTCCGAAATAAACATGATCTTTCTGCAGGGCCACTGAACGCTTGCCGTTCCTTCCCTGCAGGGTTATCTTTCTGGGATAGCTCTTCAACGCCCGCTCTACCAGCGATGAGGGCACACGCACGCGACCATCGTCGCTTACCACAGCCTCGCCGCTGTCCCGGAAAAGCTGCAGGGCCTCGTCCTGGTGAACCCTGGAGCCCACCCTTTCGAGTACGTCCAGGGCTGCAAAATAGATCTGCTCAATCTGGTCTTCTGTGAGGACCCTGAATTGAGGGGTTTCCTGCACAGTCTGGTTCATTGGCTGCATATCTGGCATTACTGGTTTCATCGTCGTTCTCCTATTTATCCCTGTATACAGGGTTTCTTGCACATTTATTCATTGCCGGGGCGGCAAAATCCGAAGCCGCGGTCTTAGCCCGGGAAAACTGAAATCCCCGGGGCCGCGGCTGCGATCCGCAACTGCAAAGACTTATTATTTGCCTACTGCTTCTCTTCCCTTCTCCACAGAGCTGGCAGCATTGGCTCCGTAAATATCAGCCCCTATTTCCTTGGTAAACTCCTCGGTCACAGGCGCACCTCCGACCATGACCTTTACCTGGTCCCTGATGCCGGCTTCCTTTAAGGCGTTTACGACCTCTCCCATGCGGGGCATGGTGGTGGTAAGAAGCGCAGACATGCCCAGAAGGTCAGGCTTATGCTCCTTTACCGCGTCGACGAACACCTGGGTATCAAGATCTATGCCCAGGTTTACCACCTTGAATCCGGCGCCCTCAAACATCATGGCCACCAGGTTCTTTCCGATATCATGCAAGTCGCCCTTAACCGTTCCTATAACCATTGTACCCGCAGCCTTGGCCTCGCTTTCTGACAAAAGAGGCCGCAGCTTGTCCATGCCCGCGCTCATGGCCTTGGCAGAACGCAGAACTTCGGGTATAAACATCTCACAGGCTTTGAAACGCTGGCCCACCACGTCCATTCCGGCAATCAGACCGTTCTGCAGTATTTCCTGAGGTTTCATACCCTCGTCTATCGCTTCCTGGGTCATATTGCTTACATCTTCGACTTTGCCCGCTATGAGCAGGTCCGCCATTTTTCCCAAATCAACAGCCATGTTTTCTCCTCCTTGCACTTGATTATTCAATGTTTGTTAAAAATCGCCTTCATAATTTATTTTTTGCGGAAATGGAAAATGCCCCAGGCCAGATATCCGTTTTTGCCGCCGTCCACCCAGTTCCTGAGACCTGTTTTCATGTTTTCTATATATTCACGGCTCACTATGCCGTCGAGTTCGTGTTCCCTTGCCTCTAGCTCCTTGAGCACCCTTGCGTAATGAAGGGTAAGATGATCATCCAAAGGCTCGTAGCTGACCTCTTCAAAACCGAGCTTTTTTGCATAATCACGGTAAAATCCCGGAGAACCAAGGGACTGCAGATGAATCCGCTTATAAATAGGCTCAAGCACACCTTCTGGGCAGTCATCTGCCTGCATGGGATCAGTGAAAATCATCTCCCCGCCGGGTTTCAAAACCCTGTATGCCTCCTCCAGTACCTTTTGTCTGTTGTCACTGTGCAGAATTGCATCCTGGGACCATACAAGGTCAAATGATTCGTCAGGATAGGGGATTTCGGCAAAATTGCCGTCCAGCACTTCGATTAAATGGTCAAGGCCCTGCTCCTTGTTCATTTTCCGCCCGCGCTTGTTTTCCGTTTCGCTTAAATTGAGCACCACGACTTCCCAGCCGTAATTTTTGGCAAGATAACGGGCCGAACCTGAAAAACCACCCCCCAGATCAATTACCCGGGCCTTTTTTCCCACAAGGCCTGACCTTTCAGCCATGCGACGGATTGTCCTACGACTGGCTTCGTAGATTGTGTCGTTTTCCGACTCATAAATTCCCAGATGCAGGTCTTCCCCGCCCCATATGGTGTAGTAAAAATTATGAGCATCCTCACTGTCATAATAGGACTTTGTTACTTTTACCGGTTCCGGTATATCATCGGTCATGATATCTCCTCCTTATATAAATTTAATTTAATAAGATCAATAATTTATAGTTATTTTACGTCTATCTACCGCAACATAAAAAAAAGCCTTTTGAAATCTTGTTTCAACAGGCGGACAATCGATAGTATTTCGAGTAATTCGATGTAATTACATATAATAGTGCGATATTATAATATAAACAAAACACAATGTCAACCCCTTTTTTTAAACGAAATTCTGATCCTATTTGTTCTCTAGTCTTTTCTAATGCAAAAAATTTTGTTGACAGAAAAATATTCTTTTGAAATAATTAGTTGTCTATGATCAAAGAAAATAGTTCGTAAAAAGAAAACCTGCAACAAAAATATTAAAAAACAATTAAGGAATTAACATGGCGGAAATATTACCTTTTCGTGGCATTCGGTACAACAGGGATAAAATAGAAGACCTGTCCAGGGTGGTGACCCCGCCTTATGACATAATATCGGAAGAAGAACAGGAAGAATATTACAGGCGCCATCCATACAACGTCATCAGGCTGGACAAGGCAAAGGAAACTCCGCAGGATACAGAGTCCGACAATCCATATACCCGTGCCGCGGCAGATTTTGACAAATGGCTAAGGGAAGGCGTTCTTATTCGCGATGAGACCCCCGGATTCTACCTGACATCAGTGGATTTCGAGCTGGAGGGCAAACCTGTTACCCGGTTCGGGCTTATAGGAGCCGTGCGCCTGGAACCCTTTGATTCGGGCATAATACTGCCTCACGAGGAAACATTCTCAAAGGTGAAGTCAGAGCGCCTGGAGCTCATGAAGGCCTGCCATGCAAATTTCAGCCACATTTTTTCAGTTTATTCGGACAAGGAGAGCATCCTTGATGATCTTAAAAAAGAAGCCGGCAAAAAAAGACCCACGGCTGAATTTACAGATGACAGCGGCCACTTTCATCGTATGTGGAAAATCGATGATCCGGAATTGTGCCGTCGGATAACCTGGACGTTAAAGGACAGAAGGCTTTTTATTGCAGACGGTCATCACAGATACGAAACAGCACTGAACTACAGGGAATGGGTCAAACAAAATACTCCGGATTTTGATGAAAATCATCCGGCAAATTTCATAATGATGTATCTTTGCGCGGTCGAGGACCAGGGCCTTGTGATACTTCCCACCCACAGACTGTTGCCAGGGGTTTCTGAATCGGTGCGCAGAAAACTGCTAAATGACACGGAGGAATGGTTTGACATAGAAAAATTTGAGCATGAAGAACATGGATGGCAGGAAGCAGGGCGCAGACTTCGGGAATCAATGATTAGCAGACACCGCAGCGACCACGTGATCGGGGTGGTCATGAATAACGAATCCGCATATTACGCCCTTGTGTTGAAACCGGGTGTTATGGAAAAACTTTTTGCCGAAGAGATCCCCGAACCCCTTCAGGGCCTTGACGTCACGGTCCTTACAAGGCTTATCCTTATGAAGCTTATGGGATTTGACAAAAAGCACCTGGACGACCATTCTTTTATAAGCTACACCAGCAGCATCAAAGAAGCCGCGGAAGCAGTGGAAAAAGGCGAATATGACATTGCATTTATTTTAAATCCGCCCACCAACGAACAGGTAAGAAAAATCGCCGAGGCTGGCCTTACAATGCCGCGCAAAACAACATTCTATTATCCAAAGGCCATCACCGGGCAGGTCATGAACAAACTGAGCCGGGACTGATTTAAATTATCCTGGAGGAGCAGGGTATCAGGACTATTAATGACATAGAACAGATGAGACAGACGGCCGAAGAGCTAAGGCTGGAAGGAAAAAGCATCGCCTTTGTGCCCACAATGGGTTTTCTGCATGAAGGGCACCTCTCCCTTATAAGAAAGGGCAGAGGGATTGCCGATATTGTTGTTGTAAGCATATTTGTCAATCCTGCACAGTTCGGCCCCGGGGAAGATTATGAGGCTTACCCGCGCGATCCGGAAAAAGACAGGGGACATGCGGAAAACGAAGGCACGAATATTTTATTTCTGCCGGAGAAAGATGATCTTTATCCCCGGGATTACGAAACATATATCATGCAGGAAAATCTGCCGAATCACCTTTGCGGAATTTCTCGCCCCGGCCATTTTACAGGTGTCATGACGATAGTGGCCAAGCTCTTTAACATTATAAAACCTCATTATGCAGTCTTCGGGGAAAAGGACTTCCAGCAGCTTGCGGTTATCAGGAAGATGACCGCGGATCTTAATTTTAATACAAAAATACTCGGCGCTCCAATAGTACGCGAGCACGACGGACTGGCAATGAGCTCCAGGAACAAATATCTTTCTACCGGGCAGCGAAAATCGGCACTCAGCCTTTACCGGGCGCTCTCGGATGCAAAGGAAATGGCAGCCAAAGGTGAAACAAGGGCAAAAGCCCTGATTGAAGCCGCTGTAAATAAAGTTTCCGCCGCCCCTGAGACCTCTATAGATTATATAAAAATCTGCGATCCCGGGACCCTTGAAGACGTCGCAGTAATCGACAGGCCCGTATTAATGGCCCTGGCAGTAAAGGTCGGCCGCACCCGGCTTATTGACAACATCATGCTGCTGCCCTGCAGAAAAGAGGATGAAAAAAACGATTAAAACTGTTGAACCATTAAACCTGAAAAAAGGAGTACACCAATGACTCAGAAAAGTTTTCTTTTTACGTCGGAATCAGTTACAGAAGGCCATCCGGACAAGGTCGCCGACAAAATATCCGACTCTGTTCTAGACGCGTTTATAGCCCAGGACAAGCGCTGCCGCGTAGCTTGCGAAACACTTGTAACCACGGGACTGACATTTATAGCAGGTGAAATCACCGCCCAGGCAACAGTGGATTTCCAGGATGTGGCGCGCCGGGCCATAAAGGACATAGGATACTGCTCCTCGGATATGGGCTTTGACTGGCAGACCTGCTCTGTCATAACAAGCATAGACAAGCAGTCCCCGGATATAGCCCAGGGCGTGGACGAAGGCAAGGGGCTTTTCAAAGAGCAGGGGGCGGGAGACCAGGGCCTTATGTTCGGATATGCCTGCGATGAAACAGACGAACTCATGCCCATGCCGATCCTCTACGCTCACAAGCTTACTCAGTGGCTGGCAGAAACGCGCAAAAACAATAAACTTGACTTTCTGCGCCCGGACGGTAAATCCCAGGTAACCATAGAATATGTGGACGGCATCCCCAAACGGGTCGACACAGTGGTTATCTCCACCCAGCACGATCCTGATGTCACATATGAAACCATAAGGGAAGGCGTAATTGAAGAAGTTATTAAAAAGGTGGTGCCCCCGGAAATGATCGGCGATGACACCAAGTACTTCATAAATCCCACCGGCAAATTTGAAGTCGGCGGCCCCATGGGAGACTGCGGTCTTACCGGTCGCAAGATAATTGTCGATACCTACGGAGGCCAGGGAAGCCATGGCGGCGGCGCATTTTCCGGAAAAGACCCTTCCAAGGTGGACAGGAGCGCATCCTACATGGGCCGCCATATCGCCAAGAATATCGTAGCCGCTGGGCTTGCCAAAAAATGCGAAATACAGATGGCATATGCCATAGGCGTGGCTCAGCCCGTCTCAATCCTGGTCGACTTTTTGAATACCGGAAAAATCCCGGAGGATAAGGCTGTTGAAATTATACGGGACGTTTTTGACCTGAGGCCCGCCGCAATAACCGAATACCTGGACCTGCTGCGGCCTATATTCAACAAGACGGCGGCATACGGCCACTTCGGCAGAAACGAACCTGATTTTACATGGGAAAAAACAAACAAAGCAGACGAAATAAGAGCCAAGGCCGGAGTGTAGAAATAAAGGCCGGGTCCTCAGGGCCCGGCCTTCCTGTTTTCATCTGAATCAAAAGCATCGCGCACCACTATTACCCGGCAGCGCCGCAGGAAAAACAGGTTATCAACAGTGCTTCGCAGACGCGCGGCATCGGTATTGCTTATTACAAGCTGAGTTCCGCCCGGTCTTCGGGTTTTAAGCGCCTTTACGGTAAGCGGCCTTGGCCCGGCACGCCTGCTTCCTTCAACTGCTGCCATGTTCTTAAAATAACTACACATTCCCTTCCGAACAACGAATTCCCTGCTTACATAGGCCGGGCCGTAAACTTCGCGGCCGGTCTCATCATAGACCGAAAAACACATTGCGGGCTCAAAATCGACTCCGCGGGCATCTATCACCAGGCCGGTAAAAACTTCATTATCCGGTTCAACAGAGAGACGTTCTCCGAGATTTTTCATTTCAAGCTGTACAATGTACTCAGGCAGGATCAACTGGGACAGAGCTCCCGGTATCTGCATGCGGCGGACGACTTCCACGGTTCCTTCCGAACTGTAAATGATATCGCTTACCTCTGCAGACTGCATCAGCCGCTCAATTTTTGCAAGCATCTGATCGTTTTTATCCACGAGATCTTTAACCCGCCAATTCCCGCTTAACCGAAGCTGCCTGAAAGCCGTTACCATACCCCTGTAAGCATCCCGTTCAGCCCGCTGCAGTGCAGTTTCCCACCCGGCTGCCGGATTCTTCTCTGCCGGCGGGGTTGTGCCGGAACCCTTTGCCTCCACAAAAAGCCCTGTCCAGTTAATTACACCCCCGGGGACGTGCTGAACAAGGTCGTACGACCCCGACGCCAGGCACATGCCGGCATGACAGCATGTAAAAACCACCAGCACCATTGCGGCGATAATACTGTGTTTCATCCCGCTATTTTTATGATCTTGTCCGCTATTGATTCTATATCCTCGAGCCCGTAACTCGGCACTCCGGCCTCTATCCTTGCATCAGTAACCAGGGCCACCAGATTCGGATCCTGCAGGCATACCGGGACGGTTTCATCATTTTTCCGGTATACCTCTATTTTCTTCAGGTCCTGCTTCTTGTAGCCCTCTGCAAGCACTATATCCACGTCTGATAAATATTTGTTCACATAATCTTTCAAACGCTGAGCATTGCCCGAACTCGCATGCGCGGCCTTAAACATGAATACCGCCTGTTCGGCGTCGACCAGGACGGTTTCCGCACCGGCTTCCACATGACGCCAGCTGTCCTTGCCGCTTTGGTCAAAAACCAATTCATGCATCACATGCTTTACGGTCCCGACCTTGTATCCCCTGCGTTTTAAAACCGGTATCAATTTTTCAATCAGCGTTGTCTTACCTGAATTGGCTCCGCCAACAATAGTCACAATTCCAGTCATAACCCAATAACCCGATACTGTATTTACCTGATAAGCTATAATTTTCCTTTTGTTTATATGCCATGATTTTGTAAAAAATGCCAGACATTATACACTAGCCCGGCTATCGATCATGACAGCCACTGCAAAAATCAACCCGCCTCCCGCAGTCTTTCCCGCTGCAGTCCGCCGGAAAGTTTCAGGATTTTGTTTCCGGGCTGAGGAAATACAACAATCCTTGACGAAACCATGGGGCAGGCGTAGATTAATATGCTTGCATGCCTGAAAATATAATCATCATAAAACCGGAAAACCCCGGCAATGAAAAAAGCTTTAAATTTACAAATATTGAAATTCGCTGCAGCGGGCATAATTGCAGTTTTACTGATTGTGGCAGCGATATTTCTGATCAGATTCAGGATCCCGGACAATCCGCAGCCCAAAACCACCGAATCCAGAAACACGCAGGGAGAAAAACAGGCCGAAGTCTCAGGGCTCAAGCCCGGCTGGTGGGAATCGAAGCGCGACATATATTTTGGAATACCCGCCAGAATTAAATTTCACCTTCCCGGGGCCAACCGGCAGGAAGCACAAAAAACAGCCGAAAACGCCTGGAAGGAATTCGAACGTATAGGAAAAATTTTCAGTCCCTCTGATCCGGATTCCGAAACCGTTAGACTTAATGCCGAAGATAAAACAAACCCCGTAGAAGTCTCCGCCGACATGCTTGAAGTGTTAAAGATTTGCAGACGCCTGTGGGAGGCAAGCGGGGGAGCATTTGACCCCACAATGACCCCGGTAAAAAAACTGTGGCAGGATGCTGTCAAGACTCAGAAAATTCCCTCTGAAAGGGAAATAAAAGGCGTGCTGTCAAAGACCGGCTTCCGGCACGTAAAGCTCATGGAAGACCAAAGCTCTCTTGTATGTAAAAGAAAGGGCATAAAATTTGATTTCGGGGGGATCGCCAAAGGTTTTGCAGTGGACAGAGTTGCACAGCTGTTTAAAAATTCAGGCATTACGGACGGCCTGATCCAGCTCGGAGGAGAAATCTCGGCATTCGGCTCCAACCAAGACGGCGCCCCCTGGCAAATAGGCATCCAGCACCCAACCGATATGCGGAAAATATGGGGATCCATTTCTTCATACGGTGCTATCCGGGTGTCTACCAGCGGCAATTACCGTCAGTCTTTAGAGATACAAGGACGCGAATTTTATCATATATTCAGCCCGAAAACAGGAAAACCGGTATCATCAAGAGTACTGGGCGTAACAACTGCCGCCTGCAAAAAAAAGGTTGACTGCGCAGTACTCGACGGCGCCGCAACCGCTATTACGGTGATGGGCGGGGAAAATGGCCTGGGTATGGCTGAAAAGCTCGGCATTCAAAGCCTCATCCTGACAGGGAGCCGGAAAGACGGCATAAAAGAGTTTGCTACACCGGGACTGCAAGAATTCTGCAGTCAGTCCGGAGGCCAGAATCCTTAATTGGTTGCAAAATTACAACTCTTCCGGACAAAATATGTTTAGTCATTGACACAGGCACTCATTTATAGTATCGGATTTTCTTTCTTAAAATTTTAAAATTTGCAAATATTTCTTCTACGCGCAATTGTGATACTCTATGCTGATTAAAGCAAAATCTTAAAGCCTTGATATAGGGAGAACACAGATGGAATCAAAAGAACCAGCGGCCGGAGCAGGGCAGAACCAGGGCCCGGTGGGATCGGTTATGGTTGTGGGCGCCGGGATTTCCGGCATGCAGTCCGCCCTTGATCTTGCCAACTCAGGATACTATGTTTACCTAGTGGAAAAAACATCCGCCATCGGCGGAATCATGTCCCAGCTGGACAAGACGTTTCCCACCAACGATTGTGCCATGTGAGTCATCTCGCCCAAACTGGTCGAGGTCGGCCGGCACTTAAACATTGAGCTTCTTACAAACACCGAACTCCTGGACTTAAAGGGCGATCCGGGCAGATTCAGCGCCCATATACGACAGGAACCCCGATATGTCGATATTGACAAATGTACAAGCTGCGGGGAATGTGCCAAGGCCTGCCCCATAGAAGTCCCTGACGAGCAGGACCAGGGGTTAAGCCTCAGGAAGGCAGCATACAAAAAATACGCCCAGGCCATTCCCGGAGCATACGCCATAAGCAAACGCGGCACCGCGCCCTGCAAGGCCACCTGCCCCGCCCATGTAAGCATCCAGGGATACATAGCACTTATCAATCAGGGCCAGTATAAAGAGGCGGTGGAGCTTTTCCGCGATGCCCACCCCTTTCCCGGAGTATGCGGAAGAGTCTGCCATCATCCCTGCGAGGGCGAATGCACCAGAAACGACTATGACGAACCCCTTGCCATCCGGGAGCTTCATCGCTTCCTGGCTGACTGGGAAAAGGCCGAAGATGAAAAGGTTCTCCCGGAAACTGCAGAAGAAAAGCGCGATGAAAAGGTCGCGGTAATAGGCTCAGGCCCGGCCGGACTTTCAGCCGCCTATTTCCTGGCCCGGCAGGGCTACGGAGTCACTGTATATGAAAAGCTGCCGGTGACCGGCGGAATGATGGCGGTGGGGATACCGGAATACAGGCTTCCCAGGGAAGACCTCCAGCGCGAAATTGACATAATCTCTGATCTCGGGGTGGAGATAAAAACCGGTGTGTCCTTCGGCAAAGACATAACCTTTGACAGCCTGAAAGAAGACGGTTATTCAGCCGTGTTCATGGCCATAGGCCTGCACAAGGGCCGCAGTCTGGGCATTGAAAACGAGGAAGCGGAAGGCGTGCTTCAGGGAGTGGATTTCTTAAGGGATACTGCCCTTGGAAAAGACGTGCCCACGGGAAAAGACGTCCTGGTTATAGGCGGCGGAAACGTGGCCATAGATGTGGCCCTGACCGCAAAGCGCAAGGGCGCCGAAAACGTAACCATGGTCTGCCTGGAAAGCCGGGAGGAGATGCCCGCCTGGGAGCATGAAATAGAAGAGGCCATGGCAGAAGACGTAAAAATAGTCAATTCCTACGGTCCCAAAAACTTCTTTATAAACAATGAAAACCGGTTCTCGGGAATCGAGTTCAAAACCTGCACCGCGGTTTTCGACGAGGAGGGACGCTTTAATCCAAGGTTTGACGAAAACGCCTGCGAGGCATTTTTCGGAGACACCGTGATTCTTGCCATAGGTCAGGCAGCGGACACTTCTGACATAGAAGGGCAAAACGTGCCCATGACTGCCCGCGGCGGGCTGGAAGGCGACCCGGTAACTCTTCAGACTTCCATGGAATGGGTATTTTCCGGAGGGGATGCCTTCTACGGCCCAAGAACAGTGGTGGACGCAGTGGCCTGCGGAAAGGAGGCGGCAGAATCCATCCATCGCTACATAAACGGAATGGATCTGCACGAGGCCCGGGAAAAAGACTGGAGCTATGTAAAGCCGGACGTAATAAACGAACCCCACAAGGAAAGGGTGCCGGTACGCTGTCTGGACCCGGAGGCCAGGGAATGCAACTTCCTGGAGATCTCCTTCGGCTACAACGAGGAAGAAGCCAGAACAGAGGCTGACAGGTGCCTCAAATGCGGCATCTGCTCGGAGTGCTATCAGTGCGTCAAGGCCTGTCTGGCAGACGCAATAGAACACGACCAGACAGCAGAGGAAAAGGATCTGGACGTAGGCTCGGTGATCCTGTGCCCGGGAAACGACGTATTCGACCCTTCGGTTCTGGAAGACACCTACAGCTACCAGTCAAGCCCCAACGTACTTACCAGCGCGGAATTCGAAAGGATACTTTCGGCCTCCGGACCCACCATGGGACACCTGGTCAGGCCTTCTGACAACCGCGAGCCCGAAAAGATCGCCTGGCTCCAGTGCATAGGCTCCAGGGACACCAACAGGTGCGGAAACGGATACTGCTCTTCGGTTTGCTGCATGTACGCCATAAAAGAGGCCATGATAGCCAAGGATCACGTGGAGCACGACCTGGACGCGGTTATCTTCAATATGGATATACGGACCTTCGGCAAGGATTACGAAAAATACTACCTGCGGGCACGGGACAACTCCGGGGTCAGATTCGTTAAATCCAGGGTCCACACAATTGACGAAGATCCGAAAACCGGAAATCTCCATCTCAGGTACGTGGACGAGGCCGGCAACCTGGAAGTCGAGGAATTTGACATGGTGGTGCTCTCGGTGGGGCTGCAGGTCCCGGAATCAACAATTAAAACCGCACAGCGTCTAAATATAGATCTTAATCACTATAACTTTGCCGAAACAAGCCCTCTTGCCCCTGTTAACACTTCAAGGGAAGGTGTTTTTGCCTGCGGAATTTTCCAGGGGCCCAAGGATATTCCAGGCTCCGTAACCGAAGCAAGTGCCGCGGCGTGCGCGGCGGGCCGCAATCTGGCCGAAGCCAGGGGCACTCAAATCAAGGAGGTCACCAGGCCGGAAGAAATCAAAGTTGAAGGAGAACCTCCCCGTATCGGAGTATTTGTATGCGACTGCGGTATAAACATTGCGGGCGTGGTCAATGTACCGGAAGTACGTGAATACGCCGAAAATCTGCCATACGTTGTCTATGCGGGCGAAAACCTGTTTACATGCAGCCAGGACGCCCAGGACAACATGAAAGAAGTGATAAAGGAGCATAACATCAACAGGGTGGTGGTCTCTTCGTGTACACCCAAAACCCATGAGCCCATATTCATGGACACCCTGGAATCGATTGGTTTAAACAAGTACCTATTCGAAATGGCCAATATCCGCAACCAGGACTCCTGGGTTCACGGAGATAACCCGGAAATGGCCACTGAAAAAGCAAAAGAACTGGTCCACATGTCAGTTGCAAGGGCTGCATCCCTTCAACCTCTGCATGAAAGACAGATCCCAGTGACAAAGCGTGCCCTTGTTGTGGGTGGCGGTGTTGCAGGGATGAACGCAGCCCTTGGTATAGCAGACCAGGGCTTCGAGGTGGTGCTGGTTGAAAAAGAGGCTGTTCTGGGGGGCCTTGGAAACAAGCTTACCAAGACCATAGAGGGAATGGACGTCCGGGCTTATGTCAGCGAAACTGCCGAGCAGGTAAATGCGCATTCCAAAATAGAGGTGCTTACCGATTCCGTGATAGTGGATTTTTCCGGTTTCAAGGGAAACTTCACAACAGAGGTCCTTGCAGGTGAACAGATGGTAAGCCGTAAAATACAGCACGGTGTAACCATAATGGCCACAGGCGCAAAGGAACACCGGCCCGGTGAATATCTCTACGGGGAGAACCCCGCGGTCGTCACCCAGCTTGAACTCGGCGAAAAACTGGAGCAGCAGGGGGCGGCAGACAATCTGAATCAGGTGGTCATGATCCAGTGCATTGGTTCGAGAAACGAGGAAAATCCCAACTGCTCCCGTATCTGCTGCCAGAGTGCGATCAAAAACGCAATTCACATAAAGAAATTAAATCCCGAAACCCAGGTATATATCCTATACAGGGACATTCGCACCTATGGCATGCTCGAGGACTATTACACTGAAGCCAGAAAACTCGGGGTAATGTTCTTCCGATTCGATCCAGAGAATGCGCCTGTGGTAAATTCCGGGGACAAAGGTGTGAACGTGGAATTCACGGACCACATACTGAGCCGCCAAATCAGCGTGGATGCGGACATGCTGGTTTTGAGCGCGGGCGTGGAAGCCGAGGACACCGAGGAACTGTCAAATATAATGAAGTTGAACCGCAACCCTGAAAACTTTTTCATCGAAGCCCATGTCAAGCTTCGCCCGGTGGAAATGGGAACCGAGGGAATTTATCTTTGCGGAACAGCCCACAGCCCGAAGCTGGTTTCAGAATCCATCGCCCAGGCCATGGCCGCAGCCTCCAGGGCTACCACCATGCTGGCCCAGCCGTATCTTACGCTTTCAGCGGTTACGGCACATGTGGATCCTGAAAAATGTGCCTCCTGCCTGATTTGCGTTCGTACGTGCCCCTATGGCGTGCCCAGGATAAACGAGGAAGGCGTAAGCGAAATAGATGATGCCCTGTGTCAGGGCTGTGGTGCATGCGCCGCGGAATGCCCGGCCAAGGCCATAGAACTGCGCTGGTATGAAGACGATCAAATAATGAGCAAGGTTGACGCCCTGCTGGAAGAGGAGGAATAAATGGACCAGGAATTTAAACCGAAAATACTGGCCTTCTGCTGCGACTACTGAGGGTATAATGCCGCGGACCTGGCAGGTTCCATGCGACTTAACTACCCCACGAGTATCAGAATTATCCGGGTTCCATGTACCGGCAAGGTCGATGTACAGCACATGCTGCGCGCCCTTGAAAAAGGAGCTGACGGCGTCTCCGTCATAGGCTGCCTGGAAGGCGACTGCCACTACAAAACCGGAAACCTGCGCGCCAGGAAAAGGGTGGAGCAGGTGCAGCAGCTTTTAAACTCCATAGGACTGGAAGGCGAGCGGGCCCAGATGTATAATCTTTCGTCTAGCGACGGGCCTTTGTTTGTAAAATACGCCCAGGAAATGGACGAGCGAATCCGGGCCCTGGGACCCAACCCGATGAAAAAGAAGAAAAAAACCGCGGCCTGAAAACCAATATCCGAAATCCGTATTTCGGATATTTCCGGATATTAGGATTTTTTTTTCAAATAAACTGATTTGTTGATCAGATACAATTTAACTCTTCAACCCCATAAAAAAGAGGTCTGTAAATGATAGTTGCAGATAAAAAGCCGGTCGAGGAAATAATCGAATATGTAAAGGACTGCAAAAAAGTCCTGGTTCTCG
>JBKHFD010000027.1:0-19405 GCA_046540355.1 Desulfobacterales bacterium | reverse complement strand
GTGCTCGACAGTGGGAGTGAGGATCACACGGTTGAAATTGCAGGACGCTACACTGACCGGATATATGAAACCGACTGGCCCGGATATGGTCCCCAGAAACAGAGGGCCCTTGAAAAGGCCCGCTGTGAATGGGTTCTCTCCATTGATGCTGATGAGGCCTTAAGCAACGAGCTGCGCGAAGAGATTCGCTCTGTATTAAAAGAAGGCACCGATGCCGTCGGTTTTAGACTGCCATGGGCTGTTTGTGCGTTTGGAAAAACACTTAAACACGGAAGAAGCGGCAGGGCGCCCCTGCGGTTATTCAGGCGGGAAGGCGCCCGTTTTTCAAAGGATCTGGTGCATGAGAAAGTAATACCACCT
Source organism: Desulfobacterales bacterium (assembly GCA_046540355.1). Classification (GTDB taxonomy): domain Bacteria; phylum Desulfobacterota; class Desulfobacteria; order Desulfobacterales; family Desulfosalsimonadaceae; genus Desulfosalsimonas. The sequence continues at coordinate 19,045 of JBKHFD010000027.1, read as the reverse complement.
GCCGGCAGGATACGTAAAATGAAGGGCCGCCTGCTTCATTATACGCACAGGGACTTTGGGCATTACCTGGAAAAAAACCGTAAGTATGCGTGGCTCGGCGCACAGCGCAGGCACAGGGCCGGCAGACGCGGCTTCGGCCTTACAGGCGCTGTGTTTCGGTCCATATGGACGTTTATCCAGGTTTATTTTATAAATCTAGGGTTTCTCGACGGCAGGCTTGGGTTTCTGGTTTCCGTGATGTATGCCCAGGGCAGTTTCAACAAGTATGCAGGTCTTTGGACGCTGAGGCAGACAGAGGGGCAGGAGACGGAAAGAAGCGGGGAAACACAAAGTTGAATCGTTACCTTTTTTATGCGAGCGAACTTTATGCCTTTGCTATTTTGCGTCCTCTTCAGGAGGAGATTGTCAACCGGGGCGATGAGGTTGCCTGGTTCCTTGAGGACCGCGGGCGCCTTGACGGATATATGAAACCTGAGGAACGCCTGCTTGAAACCGTAGCGGAAGTAAAATCCTGGAATCCCGGCGCGGTGTTTGTTCCGGGGAATCTGGTTCCGGATTTTTTCCCGGGCATCAAGGTGGAGATTTTTCACGGGTTTCACGCCAGAAAACGCCCTGACAACAAGGGCCATTTCCGGATTCGCAACTTTTTCGATCTTTACTGCACCCAGGGCCCGGATACCACCGGTCCTTTCAGGGAACTACAGGAAAAATACGGCTTCTTCGAGGTGGTCGAAACAGGATGGCCCAAGATGGACCCCCTTTTTCGGGACTCGCCGCCCCCCTTGAACGTCAATGCCGAAAAGCCCGTAATCCTTCTCACCTCGACCTTTACCCCCGGTCTATCCGCTGCTTCGGAGTTATTTGAGACCGTGCGAGGACTGGCTGCCAAGGGAAAATGGAAATGGCTGGTTAATTTTCATCCCAAGATGGATTCCGGGGTTGTATCCGCATATAAGTCCATCCAGGACGGTAACCTGCAATTCGTGGAAACAGATGATATTATTCCCCTGTTGAAAGCCGCTGATATCATGGTGTCGGATACATCATCGGTCATATCCGAATTTTTGCTTCAGATTCGGCCTGTTGTAACATTTAAAAACCGGGCCCCCGGCCCCCATTTGATAGATATCCAGCGGCCTGAAGAACTTGAACCTGCCATAGAGCATGGACTGAGAAGGCCCCGGAAATTGATTGCGGAAATAACCGAATATGCAGACAGGATTCATCCCTATCGTGACGGACGTTCAAGCCACAGAGTCCTTTCTGCCGCAGACAGTCTGGCTAAAAGAGGGTGTTTTCATTTGAAAAAAAAACCGCTTAATCTTTTAAGAAGGCTTAAAATGAGAAAGAGGCTTGGATATTACAGGCTTTAGGGGTTTATTCACCTGGTTTTAGGAATGCAGAGACTCTCCTGCCAGGGTGTCAAAGAGAATCCTTGTCTGTTCAACCGTGCGGTCTATATGAAATTTGGTCCTGATTCTTTGTCTGGCATTTTCTCCTATCCGGCTTTTCTCCTCCGGATTTTCATAGAGTCGCAGGATGGCGTGTGCTATGGCTTCAGAGTTTTCGGGGGGTACTACCAGTCCGCTGCGGCCGTCCTCCACAAGTTCCGGGAGCCCACCCACATCAGTTACCACCGGCGGTATGCCGTAGGCCATGGCTTCGATTACAACCCGGGAAAGCCCTTCCCTTTTTGTCGAGGGCATTACAACTACATCGCAGGCTGCAAAAACAGCAGGAGCGTCTTCGCGGAAGCCGGTCAGATGGATTCGGTCATGATAAGGGCTTTGCGCTATTTTTTTCTTCAAAGATTTATCGCCCGTGAGTCTGCCCAGAAGAAGAAAATGAATTTTTGCATCAACCGGCAGATAACGGGCCGCGTCAATTAGATATGCTATACCCTTGTGGGGCCTGTTTCTGCCTGCAAACCCTATTGTAAATGCATCCCCTGGGATTTGGAATTCATTTGCAATATCGACGGGCTCGCTCTGGTACCAGTCAAGATCATGGCCTTTATATATGGTTACCGCGCGCTCGGGGCTAAAGCCCAGCCACAGAAATTTCATGCTAATCAGATGCCGCCTTACCGCTTCTGAAACACATACAATCCGGTTTACGCGGGGATTTAGGTGTGTGGTCCAGGAGGCCGGTGACAAAAAGCTTACATTGCCTACAGTGCCCCTGTAAGTAATGATTCTGTATTTTTTTTCCCCCATTGTTGCAAGCAGGACATTTGAAGCCGCCTTGTTGTTAAAGCAGTAGAGGATGTCGTATCGTTTTTGGTTAAGTAGTTTACGGATTTTTTGAATGGATTTTACCGAGAATCTGCTTTTTACAATTAGTTCGTGTATATAAACATCTGATTTTTTTAGGCGAGTGAAATGTTTGCCTTTTGGATTGCACGCCACTTCTATATCTACACCGGCTTTTTTAAGCCGGATAAAAAGTTCTGTTTCCGGAAGATCGCTTTGGTCTGTAAAGCAAAGAACCTTGTATTTCATTATCCTAACCCTAAACACACAACAAAAGCTGCCGGTAATCCATGATGCCTTTTACCTAAACTGCGTTTCTGATTTTTAAAAGCAATTCATTTTAAAGGATAACATCCATTTGTATTTTAAAAATCTGAAACCCTCCGGGATTTTCAAGTTTACCGCATCTACTGCGTCAGATGCAACTTCGCATAGTTGACTATAGCAAGCCTGCATCTTCCTTGTATCTACGGCAAACTTGAAAATCGCTCAATTTAGGTTTTACTAACATTAGCAAAGACCGAGCGCAACCCGAAATCAAGCCGGTGCCAAGCCGGACGGTTTTTGTTCATCCCCCGGGAACTTCGGGCCGGCAGTATCAGGCGGATATAAGCAGCCATTGGAAATGTGGAAATTCCAAAAGAGGTCTACTCTTGCGGCGCAACAGGCACGCCTTTTCCGTCGAGTACCGCGAAATAATTTTTTCTGAAATTTTGACGGCATCAAAGTGATGCATGCCCAATCTGGCCCATGTGCTGTCGTAAGGACACAGAAAGTCCCCTTTGCCTATAGGGGTTTCCCTGTATTTTTTTTTCCGAGAGTTCCTGGATTTTGAAAATGCGCATGCTGCTGCCGTAGCCTTTTGAAAGTTCCTGTGCAGGGCGGAACAGTTCGCCATTGAAGGAAAGGATCCTGCCGGCGCACCTTGGAGAGGATCAAAAACGGATCGGCCACCGTTTTTACAGGTTCGGCGAAGTGGTACTTGTTATAGGTGGCGAGATCTTCTGAAAGGCGGAGCTTAAACGGAAGCTCAAGGCGCAGGTATCCGATTGACCAACAGGCGTTTAGCTTTTTTATAGCATTTTTCCTGTTTTGTCTGGCGGCTTTTCTCGTGGCCGCCGTTATTATAAATGCGCCTGCCAGGCCGCCTAACATATAAACAAAAATCATTTGATGTGTCATATTACCTTTTGTAATCTTCCGGTTTTTAAAATTCAACATTTTTATTGGATTTATAACTCTTGACAGTTGCCGGAGAATCGGAGAAATTATAGATTTGTGTAAATAGGCTGTTTCAGGAAAGAAAAAGAAAGGACTTTCGGCCATGAATCCCATTGCAGAGCAATTAAACGAAGTTATTTCAAGCCGGGCCCCTGTTTTAATGGAGATGCTTTCAAATGTGGGGGAAAATCTTTTTTTCCCCAAGGGCATACTGTCCCAGAGCGCCGAGGCCAAGGAAAAGGCCACCAGGCTTAATGCAACCATTGGCATTGCAAAGCAGGAGGGCGGTGCAATGGTGCTGCCTTCCGTGATGGGCTGCGTTTCGGGGCTGGCGCCCGAGGAGTCTGTAACTTATGCCCCGTCTTTTGGCATCCCCGAGCTTCGCAGGCAGTGGCGGGAGTCCATTTTTGAGAAAAATCCGTCCCTTGGAGGCAGGCAGATCAGTCTGCCCGTGGTTGTAAACGGCATAACCCATGCCATAAGCATATTTGCGGACATATGGACGGATCCGGACGACGTGGTTGTCCTTCCCGACATGATGTGGGGCAATTACAACATGATTTTCAACGTACGAAATAAAGTACGACTAAGCCATTATCCCATATTCACACAGCAGGGCGGCTATAATGTTGATGGCCTGGCAGACTGCGTGAAAAAAGAGGCGGAAAAAAACGACAAGGTCATAGTGCTTCTAAATTTTCCTCACAATCCCACAGGGTATACCGTAACAGAGGATGAGGCCGACAGGATAGTTGAGGTTCTTACCGATGCGGCGGAAGCCGGGACCAATATAATCGTTGTTTGCGATGATGCATATTTCGGGCTTGTTTATGAGGAGGGGGTGCTTTGCGAGTCGCTTTTTGCAAGGTTTTGCGGAAAACATCCCAGGCTGCTGCCGGTAAAGCTCGACGGTGCCACCAAGGAAAATTATGTGTGGGGGCTTCGCGTGGGGTTTATTACCTATGGAGTGACCGCAGATGATGATAAAGCGGATCTCTATGACGCCCTTGAGCGAAAGACAGCCGGGTGCGTGCGCGGAAATATATCCAACAGTTCGCATTTGAGCCAGTCCATTGTTTTAAAATCAATGAGGGATGAAAATCACCAGGCGGAAAAGCGCGAAAAGTACGAGCTGCTGAAATCAAGGGCAAACACCGTAAAATCCGTGCTCCGGGACCCAAAATATTCGTCTGCATGGGATGTATATCCTTTCAATTCGGGTTATTTCATGTGCATCAGGCTGAAATCGGTAAATGCGGAAAAGTTGAGGGTTCATCTGCTTGACAATTACGGGGTCGGCCTGATTGCCCTGGGTGAGCATGATCTCAGGGTTGCTTTTTCATGCCTTGAGGAAGATGAAATTCCCGACCTGTTTGATATCGTCTACCAGGGTGTAGAGGATCTGAGCTAAAACAGAGTCTTTCTGCTGTGCTCTTTTGCCCGTGCCGCTGGAAGGAAGAAATTGGCTAATCAGAATCGCATCAGAGAACTGCCAAAAATTTTAAAACAAAGAGTCCGTACGGTAAACCTTGCCCGGGCCGGCAAATGGAGTCTGTTTTTTGTTTTGATCGGCGTGATCGCGGGGACAGGCTCGGTTATATTCCAGTATCTTTGCCAGCTCGGCTCCCATGTATTCATGGACTGGATGGCCGGATACCGCCCCCCGGCCCCTGCGGGTGAACAGCATATACTCGCACCCACGGCCAGGGAGTTTAACCGCTGGATTCTCCTGTTTTTGCCTGCCGCGGGCGGAATTTTGAGCGGGTGGATCGTATACAGGTTTGCTCCCGAGGCCGAAGGGCACGGTACTGATGCCGCAATTGAGGCATATCATGAAAAGGGCGGTTTTATGCGGGCCAGAGTGCCGGTTGTCAAAACCATTGCCTCTGCAATTACGCTTACCACCGGCGGTTCGGGCGGAAGGGAAGGGCCGATAGCCCAGATAGGAGCGGGATTCGGTTCTTTTATGGCCACAAAGCTCAAGCTATCTGCAAGAGAACGCCGCATCATGCTGGCAGCCGGCATCGGCGCAGGGGTTGGCAGTATTTTCCGGGCTCCGCTGGCCGGCGCATTGTTTGCCTCTGAAGTGTTATACAGTGATCCTGATTTTGAGTCGGAGGTGATAATTCCCGCAGGCATTTCCTCGGTGGTGGCATACTGTCTTTTCAGCCTTGTCTACGGATGGGGAACCCTGTTTGATTCTCCTGATTTCAGATTCCACAATCCCCTCGAGCTCGGGCCCTATATTGTGCTGGCCCTGGTGCTTGCGGGGCTGAGTTTTGTATATGTAAAATCTTTTTACGGCGTGGGTGACCTGTTCCGGGCGATTAAAATTCCGAATCATTTCAAGCCGGCCATAGGTGGTATGCTTACCGGAATGATAGGCTTCTATATACCCTCCACCCTGGCCTTCGGCTATGGATATGCCCAGCAGGCCATTTTCAACGAGGTTGCCATAACAGCGCTCCTGGCACTGGCCCTGGGTAAGATTCTGACCACTTCCTTTACCATAAGCTCCGGGGGCAGCGGCGGCGTGTTCGGGCCCTCGGTGGTTATAGGAGGGGCCATGGGCGGCGTGGTGGGAAAACTTTTCCACCAGTTTATCCCGGGTATTGTAACAAATCCCGGCGCCTTTGTTGTGGTCGGAATGGCAGGCTTTTTTACGGCAGTTTCAAATGCTCCAATATCCACGATCATATTTGTAAGCGAAATGACAAATTCCTACGAGCTGCTTCTGCCCAGCCTTTTTGTCTGCTCCATCTGCTACGTCACAGCACGTCGCTGGGGGATTTATCAGAAGCAGGTCAAAAGCAGGGTGGCATCTCCGGCCCATGCCGGCGAGTTCATGGTGGACGTGCTCCAGTTGATAAAGGTGAGGGATCTTATGCCCCTTGTGAGCAAGGTGGAGACCATCCCCGAGGATATGCCGTTTCAGGCGTTCAGGGAATTTTTTTCCAGGACCAAACAGCATTATTTTCCGGTTATGGATGAAGATGGGCGGATGATGGGGATTTTTTCCAGCACTGATGTAAGAAGCGTGCTTTTTGCCCCGGATATAGAGCATTTGGTGGTAATGCGCGATATTGCGACAACAGACGTTATTTCCACCACTGCCTCGGAAGACCTGAATTCGGTGCTGCAGAAAATGACGGTCAAAAACATTGACAGCCTGCCGGTGGTTTCAGAAGATGATGAAAAGGTGCTGCTTGGGATGCTGCATCGCAGGGATCTTATAGCCTTCTACAACAGGCAGATCCAGAGGTTAAGGGCTGGGGAATTGGGGGATTCTTCCGAGGCATGAGGGTTTCAGTAGGTCACCGAGACCAGGAAAAGACCGTGCGAAGGTGCAGTGGCACCGGCACGGCCGCGGTCACTACAGTCTCTTATGGCTGCAAACTCCTCCGGGGTGATTTTTGACCGGCCCACCAGCACAAGGGTTCCCACTATGTTTCGAACCATGTAGCGCAGGAAGCCGCTTGCTGATATTTCAAAGCAAAGATGTTCACTGTTTTCCGGGTTTGTGAATCCTGCGGAATAAACTGTGCGCACGGAACTTTTTCTGGGAGAACCGGTGTTTTCGAATGCCGAAAAATCGTAAGTGCCTTCGAGATGTTCGGCCGCCTTCTGCATGGTGTCGGTGTCAAGGGGATCCCTGATATGCCATGCGTATTGCCTGCCTATAGCTGCCGGCAGGGGGCGGTTTAAGATATTGTAGCGGTAGGTTTTTTCCCTGGCGCTGTACTGTGCGTGAAACTGCAACGGCACCTGCTGGCAGGCGCGTATTACTATATCACCGGGAAGCAGGCTGTTTAGCCCGGAAAAAAATTCCCGGGCCCCCAGGCTGGTTTGGCAGTTAAAGTGCGCGGTTTGACCAAGGGCGTGCACTCCGGCGTCCGTGCGGCCCGAACCCGTGACCCTGATTTTCTTTCGGGTCATGACAGATATTGCCGCCTCTATTTCTCCCTGCACTGTTCTGCCGGTCTTCTGCACCTGCCAGCCGTTGAAATCCGTGCCATCGTATTCTATGGTAAGCTTGAAGTTTTTCATGATTTGTTGTTTAATAATTTTTTAAAGGAGATATAGCTGAAATGGTTAAAGGTTTCAAGGCTTCTGCAGTGTCGGCGGGTTTGAAGAAAAACGGGAAAAAGGATCTGGCGCTTATTGTATCTGATTGTCCTGCCTCTGTTGCAGGGGTGTTTACCAGGAACCGGGTACAGGCGGCCCCCGTGGTTCTTTCCAGACAGCGCACGGCCGGCGGCGTGTGCAGGGCGATAATCGCAAACAGCGGGAATGCCAACTGCTGCACCGGCCAAAAAGGCATGGAGGACGCGGTTTCAATGACCCGGTCGGTGGCAGATTCCCTCGGAATCGATTTGCAGCATGTTATGGCGGCATCAACCGGAGTTATAGGCGAACCTCTCAAGATAGAGGCAATACAGGCGGCTGTGCCCGGATTGGCGGACGCGCTAACCCCCGATGGATTTTCGGCTGCTTCAGAGGCCATCATGACCACGGATACCGCGCCCAAGCTGGTAAGCCGGCAGGGAGAAATCGACGGCAGAGCCTATCGGATCACAGCCATGGCAAAGGGGGCCGGCATGATCCGTCCGGACATGGCCACCATGCTCTGTTTTGTGTGCACGGATATGGATATTGACGCCGGGGATCTTCAGCATGCACTTGTTTATGCAAACGAGCGCTCCTTTAACCGAATTACCATAGACGGTGATACCAGCACCAATGACACTGTCCTGGTGATGGCAAACGGTGCTTCAGGAGCACATGCAGCAACCACCGACCAGAAAGAGGCCTTTGCCGGTCTTTTATCAGAGGTGCTGGGAGATCTGGCTAAAATGATAGTATCCGACGGCGAGGGGGCCACCAAGTGCGTTGAAATAAAGGTTAAAGGCGCCCTGTCGGATCAGGAGGCAAGGTTGATGGCAGATACTGTGGCAAACTCCAACCTGGTCAAAACCGCGTTTTTCGGCGAAGATGCAAACTGGGGGCGCATCATGGCGGCCCTTGGACGATCAGGCGCGGAGTTTGACCCTGAGAAAGCTGATATAAGTTTCAGCGGCGTAAAGATGGTTGAAAACGGGCAGGGCTGCGGCGCTGATGCCGAGGCTGCAGCCACGCAGGTGATGCGCAGAGACGAATTTTGCGTTGAAATCGATGTCAGGGCGGGAAATGGCCGCGCCTCTGTTCTGACCTGCGACTTTTCCGTGGATTACGTCAAAATCAACGCTGATTACCGCACCTAAACAGATATGGCAGAAGATAAAGGACCGAAAATCAGGCTCCAGAAATACCTGGCTGACGCAGGGGTGTGTTCCCGCAGGAAGGGCGAGCAATATATCCGGCAGGGACTGGTACGGTTAAACGGGGAGGTGGTGACCCGGATGGGCGTGGCAGTGGATCCTGAAAAAGACCTGGTGGAAGTCTCGGGAAAAAAGGTCAGGCCTGAGGTCTTCGGGGTTTATATAATTCTTAACAAGCCTGCCGGCTACCTTTCCACCTGCAGTCAGCCCGGGCGAAAGATAGTGCTTGATCTGGTGGAGGTTGACCGGCGGGTGTTTCCGGTGGGTCGTCTGGACCGGGATTCCACCGGCCTGCTTCTTTTAACCAGCGACGGCCGCATACATAACCGCCTTGCCCACCCTTCGTTTGACCATGAAAAAGAATACCTGGTTGAAACAGACCGGCCAGTGGAAGATCGTGACCTGGCAACTCTTGAAAATGGCGTGGAGCTGTCTGACGGTGTTACCAGGCCGGCAAAAGTATCACGCAAATCAAAAAACCGGTTTTCCATTGTTTTAAAGGAAGGCCGCAACCGCCAGATCCGCAGGATGGCAGAAACACTGGGCTACAAAGTCACGGGCCTGCACCGCGTGCGCATGGGGCCGATTCGGATCAAAAATTTGCCGCCCGGCAAGTGGCGCCGCCTGACCGATGCCGAGCGCTGCGCGCTGTTAAAATCCTGCGGACTATAGTCAGTGTTAAGTGCTAAGCCCGACTTTGGCAGATTTTTTTGATCTCCCGGCTCCTGGGAAAAAAGGCTGAAGCCTTCAGTCCCCCGTCTTCTTTCCTGTCGCCCTTTGAGCTTCGCCCCCTGGCGACGGCCGCCACCACCCGTCATCCGGGCCGGGTTGCCTTTCTTGTGTGTCGGAGCAATACCCGGGTCCTGGTACCTGATGCTGAAAATCACCTCAGTGTCCCGTTGCCGGGGTGACATCTTCTCAATGGCAAATTTTTTCAAGCTCGGAAATCAGCAGTTCTGCATTCGGGTGAGACTTCCGGGAGTACAGCAGCCAGATTCGAAACCCATATAAAAACAAAACCATGATTATCATTACTAATACAAAAAAAACCATATGGCATTTCCGATGTGTTGCAGTTCAAATTTGATTTTTCAGTAACATCGAAGCATTGCAAAAAAGTCGGTTACATTACATTTGTGCAGCAAGGCAGATAACCCGGACCGGTCCCGGCGGCCTAAAGGAGATCGCTGGCCAGGTCAGCCAGTTCAGAGCGTTCCCCTTTTTCAAGGCAGATATGTGCATAGCGCTTCTGGCCCTGCATTTTTTCGATCAGGTAGCTCAGCCCGTTTGAAAGAGTGTCCAGGTAAGGATGGTCGATCTGGTGGATATCACCGGTAAAGACTATCTTGGTTCCTTCGCCGCAGCGCGTGATAATGGTTTTGATTTCATGGGGCGTCAGATTCTGGGCCTCATCAACGATAAAAAAAATTTTCACCAGACTTCTGCCCCGGATATAGGAAAGAGGGGAAATGACTAGCTTGTGGGCTTCCAGCATCCGGTTGATTTGCTGGTGGGAGCTCTCACTTTCGCAAAACTGGTTTTGGATCACGGAAAGATTATCATACAGCGGCTGTATATAGGGATCAAGCTTGGCCGGGATATCCCCCGGCAGATACCCCATGTCCCGGTTGCTCAGGGGCACGACCGGCCTGGCTATGAAAATCTGGCGATAGAATTTTTTTACATCCAGAGCTGCGGCCAGGGCAAGCAGCGTTTTGCCGGTGCCGGCCTTGCCGGTGATACTGACCAGATGAATGTCGGGATCCAGCAGGGCGTTTAGTGCAAATGTCTGCTCTGCGTTTCTCGGAAAAATACCATAAGCCCTTTTCTTATTGACCCGCCGTAGCATTTCCATAACCGGATCATAGGAGGCCAGCGCTGATTTTTTGCCGTTTCGAAGAATCAGATATTCATTGCACATCAATGGCGGAGTAACCCGCCGGGTTGAAAACGGCACTTCAAAAGGCGGCTGATACAGCCGGTCGATCACTTCCAGGGAAAGATTTTCAATCACTCGCTTTCCCGTGTAAAGGCTGTTGATATCCCGGACATGATCGCTGGTATAATCCTGGGCCATCAGGCCAACTGCCTTGGCTTTCATCCGCAGGTTGACATCCTTTGTCACCAGGATCACTGACCGGACGGGCTTTTGCTTGGACAGGTGATAGGCGGTGTTTAAAATGAGATGATCATGCTTGTGGCTGGCAAAATTCAAGGCCAGATCAGGATGCAGTTCCTGTTCCAGTTTCACCGAAATCCGGCCGGCATCCGGTGCAAGGCGCACACCCCCGTTAAACAGTTTATTCCCGCTGACAAGATCCAGAGTCCGCAGAAATTGCCTTGCATGAAAATTGAGAACCTCATTGCCTTTTTTAAACTGGTCCAGCTCTTCGAGAACGGAAATGGGAAGAATGATATCATGTTCTTGAAAATGACGGATACAGGAACTGTCATGAAGGATCACGTTGGTGTCGAGAACAAACAGTTTTTCCGGCAGACCCATAGGCAATCCCTTTTTTTTTGTTTATATCAAATCTTATATCCATTGGGTGACATTCCGGTGACAGGTTTCTGAAAAATTCAATACAAATCAATAGCTTTTATTTTCACCTATCGGTAGCATTCAGATCAAAATCAGCCCGATGATGTCCGGCGGTTTCTGCATACCCTGTAATTGAAGCCCCGCCGGGTTTTTGCAAATTGTCATGGGGGCCGGTGTCTGCATTAGTTGTGAGGGCAACGCCCGGCCCCTCACGACTTATTGCTGATCAGGTTCTTCGGATGCTTCTGTTTCAGGATTTGCCGGTTCTTCAGTGGATATCCGGATTTTTGCCGGTTCATCGTAAGCTTCCGGTTCCTTCCAGGAAATTTCAATGGAAAAGGACCCTTTTTCTTTTTTCTGTTTGGCTTCTATTCCGATTTCCAGGGTTTCCGGCAGGTTCAGGGAAATAAAATGGCCGTTTTGTTCAAAGACAATTTTTCCGCTGCGCAGGGAATTGAGCAAATCTTCCAGGTATCCGATGACTTCCTGGCGTTCTGCTCTCTGATGCTGGGTGATTTTGTCTTTTTTCATGATACACCTCCTTCTGGGTTTTGGTTGTTTTCAGTCATGTCAGTGAAAGTAGGCACCGGGCCAGCCGGCCGGTATCCACAGCCGGAAAGCTCTCGGGGCTGACCAGGGGATAATCAATGACACGGACCTTCATTTGATTGAGTTTTTTTTCATCCACAGGGGCAGTGTACCGGCCGTTTTTCCGGTCCACCAGCACAGCATCAAGCACCTGCGTATTTACAATGCCATCAGGGTCATCGGCCTTTAAATAGGATAGCAGAATTTCGGTCTGACTGGTGGGCGTCAAGCCGCAGGATTCCGGATCCGGATAGGTGTTGGGGACATAAATCTTGGGGCATCTGACCCGGCTGATAGTTTCGCTCACGCCTCTTGGCAGCAGGTTGGCAACCAGGCTTGAATAAAAACTGCCCATGGGATAGCAGATGATCTCTGCAGACCGGATCAGCTCCTTCATCTTGTTTCGGATTTTGATTTCTTCAGGCCGGGGGTCATTTTTACTGCTTGACAGATAGATGCGGCGGATTGTCTTATTGACCGGCGCGTCCTGTTTTCCCGTGAACCTGTGCTGGCCTGCCATGATTTCGCCGGAGTCCAGCTCCGCCACCAGATGCCGATGTTTGTTGACCACCGGACGAACGGTTCCCCGGACCTTTACCAGCATGGAAAACAAATAAATGACCGGGTCCAGAAGCCGCCTGTTGTTGAGATAGCCGGCGGCAAGAATCAGGTTGCCGATGCTGGCGCCCCGTAAATCAAAGGATTGGGGCATGCTTTCCAGAAAAGAGAACAGGTGGTTTCGGATCAGTTTTCGCATGGGATCAGGAACCTGGTGAACCAGGGGGTGCTTTCCCCTGGCCATGCGCGAGAGATCTTCAAGCAGTGCATCACGGGAGGCTTTTTGGGGCAGCCGGTGGCTGAAAAGCGCAAATATCGCATGATTGCCGTGGATTCCCTGATCTGCCAGGGCCATGAGCCTATTGCGGATGTCTCCCACAGCCGGCATGTGAAAGACCCTTCGAAGTTCTGCAGAACTGCCGCCGGAATCAAAAGGCGTAATGATGTGAATGGAGTTGTGGGTATAGCCGATGAGTTGTGCACTTAACTCCCTCAGCGCCGTGCCGCCGCTAAAAAAAAGCAGCCTGGGGCCCAGATCCGGCAGTTTCTCATACCTGGCCAGTCTGACCGGGTCAGGCAGTCGGGCTGTTCGGTTGATTTCAAAATATACCGGTGAACTTTCCGTCTGTTTCATTTGGCCTTCCGAAATGCGGCGTTGCCGGCGCGCAAGTATTGCATGAAGTAGTCTGCGGCGGACTCAAAATCGACTCCTCCGCTGATCTCAAAAACGTCACAGGCATATAAAGCCTGAATATATTCCGGGGGGGGACTCGATGTTCCAACCCGGTAATTTTGCGATAGGTAAAAAACCCCGGGTGATTTTATCAAAGCCGGCAGCAGGTCCGGCCGACTGGCCGGGTCCACCGCCCGGATGTCGGCCGGAGTGTTGGAAAGCTTCCAGTTTAATATCACCAGGGCGTTTAGAGGTGATTTTAATACAAAACGGCTATTTACAAAAATATCTTGTATTCGCACATCATATTTTGCATCCACAGCCCACAAATCCTGCGTATCCATGCGGCCGTAGCGCGCTGTTTCGGCCGCCGGCAGAATTCCGGCAAGATCAGCATTATTTAAAAGAGTGCCGGGGTTGACACGGGGATGTTTGGCAACCCCTATCATATGGGAGCCTTTTTTGGTTTTCATCAGAATCAGCCTGTCATTGCTGGTAAAATCCGCCCCACGGCTGACGATCTTAAGCGCCAGGCTTGATTTTCCGGTCCCGGAAAAACCCGCCAGTGCAAGACCTGTATTCTGAAGGCAAACGCCTGCTGCATGGGCAAGCAGGCCGCCCTGGTCAAGTTTGAATTCAATAAACCGATTGTTGATGAAGTTGATGACCTGATTGATATTTTCCATGCAGGGACCTGCGGCCAAGTGAACTCCGCCGCCAAATACGAATACCACGCCGGTCTGCAGCTTTTTGACAATCCTGCCGTTGGTGATTTCGGCAAAGGCTTCTTTGATTCTGGCTTTACCCGGCTCGGGTATGTGTTTTGTCAGGCTGTGGCCGATTTCCGGCGCAGGGCACTGATGAACTGTGATATGAATGTCGGCGGCGGCTTTGTGTTCAACAAGAAACGGGCTTAAATAGTCTTTGAGATACCCGGTAATCCTTTGCTCGTTTGCGGAAACGGCAATCACGCAGTCATCCATGCCGATTTGAATTTGGTACGGGGTCGGTAGACGCCGGCGTATTTTCCCGGCAATGGTTTCGGGCATCGGCTCATCAATGTGCATGATAAATCCTGTCTATAACATATTCTGCATAAAGTCTTGCCGGATCAATGCCCCTGGTTTCCTGAATGCCCCGGAAGCCTCCGAATGCAGACACTTCAAACACCAGGGGGCCGTTTTCTGTCAGCGCAATATCAACGCAGGTGAAATCTAGGCCGAACAGCGCCTGGGCTTTTTCCGCCAGGGCGATGACACCTTCTGGCGGATCCACGGCCGCATATGTACCTCCTGAGCGGGTGGTTGTATTCCAGGCATCATTGTTTTTTTTCCTGGCATAAGTAGCCAGATATTGTCCCCCCAAAAAGGCAATGCCCAGGTCGTGTTCCTTTATGTGAATTTTTTTCTGGATATAGAAAACGCTATGGTCTTTTTGATAGGCTTCAAGGGCTGATACCGCATCCGGCCCGCTTTCCAGAAGAAGCATGCCCCGGGCCTTGGAGGTGTAAAGGGGTTTGACAATGGCAAGGCCATAGGCATTTACAGCCTTTAGAGCTGCTTCGATATCTTCGGTGATTGTGGTTGGCGGCATGGGAATTTTTGCGCTTTTCATGGTCACTGTGCAGCTTAACCGGTCGACCACCCGAATGAGCTGCTCGGGGGAGGAAAAGACCGGAACACCGGCATTGTGAATATAGCGCAGTATTTCCAGCCGGTCCAGAAGGTCTGGAGAGTACCGGCTGCCCACTTTTTTAATCATGATGGCATCCATGGCCATCAGATCCGTATCTTTTGCCCAAACCCGCTGTTGTTCCAGATCCAGGCAGGCCTGGTTCATTTCGATAAGGATTCGGTTGCCCGTTATTTCTGAAACCGTATCAGCGAGTTTTTCAGAGGACCACCCGTTTTTGGTCCCCACCACCGCAATTTTTGTCATTTGTTTTCATCCTTTGAATTTTAGACATTACAGGTCCAGCACATGGACAGGGAGTTTGAATTCTTCCCAGGGCCGCGGCGGATGTTGAATGACTTTTTCCATTAAAAGATGTGCCCGCAGAAACATTTCCCTGGCAAAAGCATAATTGGTCTCAAAACGGGTGGATGTATAAAAGGACCGGGCCAGGGCCAGGGCCATGCGGACATCAAATGTGTGATCGTTGTATTTTGCGGCAAAATCCGCGGAATGTCGAAGAAATCCTTCCATGATCCGGTATATCCGCGCCCTGAAATTTGTCTCAAATACAGGCAGGCGAAAGTTGGATACCAGAAATACGGACACGTCCTGGATATAGTCGAAATCCCGGGACCGGTTGAGATCTATAAAATACACCCGCTGGCGCTGATGATCGTAGACCACGTTATTGGCGTTCAAATCGCCGTGGATAAGCACGGTAAAAGGCGCCTTCACTTCTGCTTCAACATGCCGGCACCCGTCGAGAAGCGCTTGTGTGGAGTCAATGGTTTTGTTGTTGATCCTGCAGGACTTTCTGCAGAAATCCGGATGCAGGCGCAAAATGGATTCCCACCGACTGCTGATCTGATCCATATAGTCGGTTTCAACAGCGCAATCTCTCCGGCTTGTCTCCCAGACCTCCAGAATGGTTTGATGAAACAGAAAAAGCGCATTTTGTAAAATTTCCTCATCTGTGGCCAGGATGCATTCATCCAGGGTGCAGCCGGGCAGAAACTCCACAAGCATCGAAGCGCTGTCGTTTTCTTCATTATAGCCGTAGATCCGGGCCGTCACCCCCGGAAAGATCTGATTCCACCTTTCAAGCCTTTCTTTTTCCCGGGCAATTTTTGTTTTTGTGCCTTCCTTAAAGATGCTTCCCTGGGCTTCTGCCATTGATGCAGAGCTGTTTTGGCCCACCCTGCCGATGCGGCAGCCCGAGCGCGTTCCCCATATATACTGGAAGTCAATCTCACCAATTGATTCCTTGAAACCGGATTTGGAAAGGGTGGTTTGGAGGGCTTCAAACTGCTCGATTTTGATCCGTTCTCCCAGAATATTGAAAATCAGGGCCTCTCCAACATTGAGCATGGAATCGCCGATCCGTTCCAGATACCGGAAAATAAACAGGACTGTGATCAGTCGATGGGCGTCGCCGCCGGACTGCAGTTCGCCCATGATCCGTTCGAAACGGTTTTTGTAGATTTCATCAAGACCATATTCAGTTTTGCAGATAGAAAGCGCCCCGGAAAGATCAGCGGAATAAAAAACAGGCAGAATCCGGTTTAAGCTCTGCTCGATTTGTTCAAAAGCAGGTTCATATCCGTATAGATTCATTACGGCCGGATCATCCAGGTAGCCTGTTTGCCGGGCGATATTGACGCAAAAATCCGCCATCCGTTCCAGATTGACCGCAATGGTCTGGATGGAGCGGATTTTATTGATTTCTTTTTTGCCCGGCTGCCGGGTGTGGATCGTGGTAAAGCACTTGTTTTCAATAACTGTTTTTAGATTATCAATATAATCATCTTTGGAGATAACCTTTTCATAGGCTTTCCGGGACGGTCGTCCAAGAAAAGTCCGTATCGACCGGACCTGATTTTCGGTTTCAACGATTAGAAACCGCAGATTTTCATCCAGTCCTTCAAGTGTTTGCATCAGCTTATGATCCGTATGGTTTGTTGCGGATCGTCTTTGTTTTCCCTGGATTCTTTCCAGGAAATCTTGATTTGCAGCTGGTTTGCAGCGCCCGGTTTTTTTCTGGCTTTTACCTTGAATTTCAGCAGGGCATTTGGATATAAATGAATTTCTTTGTCTTCGGTTGACAAAGAAATCCGTCCTTTTTCAAAGCCTTCCAGCAGGGACTGCAAAAAATACTGTATGGATTTGTTGTCTTGCAGGGATTCGTATTCAAATCTGTGTTCATCAGCCATGGCATGCTCTCCTTGAAACGGCGGCAGGACTATGAAAAGTTATCCGGCCAGACGTTGAATATATTCGCGGATCACTTTTCTGCGGCTTGTGTTGGCAAAAATCAGCTGCTTTCGGATTTTTAGATCATCCCAGGCCGGCTGCAGGCCGATTTCGCGCCTGGCTTTATCCGGATCCTGAAGATCCGGCTCTTTGCGTTTTTCTCCCATATGGGTATCGTCGCCCATAAAAATCAGCAGCGGAATTTCTCCGTGCCTGCGCCTCTGGTTTTTCTCATTTAAAACAGAGATTAAAAATTCCGTGTACCTCCTGGATTGCGGATTCCAAACCTCAATGCCGTCGACATCATAGCCGGCCAGCAAAATGGGCCAGAACTGTTCGGGATGCGGAATAACAATCCCGCCTCCCAGGGCACGGGCTTCTTCAATGATTTCACTGGTACGGTAAAAGTACCTGGTGGGGAAATGGGCTTTGACAAGCTGCTTGACCGCCTTTAAAAAGGTCTGGGCCCGGCTGATGACGCGATCGCCGTAAACCGGCCGCAGTTGATCGAAAAAATCCCGAAGCAG
Source organism: Desulfobacterales bacterium (assembly GCA_046540355.1). Lineage (GTDB taxonomy): Bacteria > Desulfobacterota > Desulfobacteria > Desulfobacterales > Desulfosalsimonadaceae > Desulfosalsimonas. Next base: position 1,442 of record JBKHFD010000027.1, on the reverse strand, counting down.
TTTGTTTTTCACCGCATCTTCGGACAGTTCGGATTCATGACGTTCCAGCAGGGTTTCAATTTTTTTCACATATATTCTTACAAATTCGACAATCTCTTTTCCTGAACCGGTTTCAGCCGCAGCCGGTGCAATGCGCTCCTCAACCGGCCGGGTGATGGAATGGATAAAATCAAACAACTGGCCTGAGCGGTATTGGAAGGTATGCGCCAGCATGGCTTTAAAGATATCCGCCTGCTCAAGGTTTTCGTTTTTGAAGTGAATCAGAAGCTGCACCTTCTGATTAAAGCCCCTGGAATAGCAATCCACTTCAACTCCGGTGTAAGGCCCGTGGTGCATCAGTACGTTATGCTGAGTGGGTATGATCAGCTCTTCACGCCGGTTGGGAAACATGGCGTGGATTCTTTGGAGAATCAAATCCAAGGGGATAAATTCAGGGTGCCAGTGAACGGCCAGAACCTCGCCCTGGCGGGAACAGACACGGGGAGGGGTTTTAATCCGTGTCTGCTCCTCGTCGCTGAGTTCCCGGGATGTAATCTGCTGAAATATAATTTCATCATCCCGGGTGATATCCCGGGGAATTTTTCCCGGTACAGCAGCAATAGGGGGAGGAAGAATTTCCATGGCCAGGGCGATCCTTTTCATTGAGTATCGATTCAGCAAGCCTGTTTATAATCTTACAATAATGACGGTTTCTTAAAAAGTCTAATATCCGTTAACTGCTCAGGAATACATCGGATTTAGCCGCACGTAAAATTACATGATTAATACTGATCCATTTCCCGGCTCATTTCATGACAATCACGCGATGATTTTGTGACAATTCAGTGGATATGAAAAATCGCTACTGTATTGAATCACACAAATGTCAGGCAAGTGACCTGTGATTGTAATAATGCAGTGTTATTCGGCTAATTTCATAATATGGCAGAACTTATAAGGATATGGGATGCATGGAGGTGTCTATGTTGAAGTTCAATGGCGGTTTAAGCTTTGAAGAATTGTTTCGGATTTCATTAAAAATAATTATTAATATACTTATTATATTTATAATTATTGTTTTGGCTCTGGGGCTGATAAAAACTATCTACTCAATAAAGGGCTTGTTCCCCTTAAAATACTTTGGCGAAGGATTGCATCATGTCATTACAGATATACTGTCTTTTCTGGTGATTTTGGAACTTTTCAGAAGTTTTATTGAATATTTTAAATCAAAACGCTTTCGTCTTCACAGCATGATGGACCCTTTCATTATCTTTGTTGTTCGTGAACTCATCGTAATCCTCTATGCCCATGAAAAAGTTGGATGGCAAAGTATTATAGGATTTGCCATATTAATTCTTTCAATGGGTATTATACGAACTTTAGCCGTTATTTATACGCCAGAATCTGAAAAGCCAAAATGTTGATCATTATCAATGCGTTTTTCACTGTCCCTGGTGCTT
>JBKHFD010000026.1:0-20395 GCA_046540355.1 Desulfobacterales bacterium | reverse complement strand
GAAAAGAAGGCCGAGCCCGCAAAGGAAGAAAAGAAGGCCGAGCCTGCAAAGGAAGAAAAGAAAGAAGAAGCCAAGCCCGCAGCGGAAGAAAAGGCTGCCAAGCCCGAAGAAGATGAGGCTGCAAAGGCAAAGGCTGAAGAGGAAGCCAAGAAGAAGGCAGAGCAAGAAGCCAAGGCAAAGGCTGAGCAGGAGGCCAAGGCAAAGGAAGAAGCAGAGAAAAAGAAGAAGGAAGAGGCCGAAAAGAAGGCAAAGGCCGAGGAAGAAGCCAAGAGGAAGGCCGAGGAAGAGGAAAAAGCCAAGCGCGAGGAAGAAGAGCGCAAACTGCGTGAAAAACGGGCAAAGGAGCGCGAGGATCTCCACAAGAAGCGCGAGGCAGCCCATGCCAAGCCGGAGACCCTGACCCCGGCCCAGGACCAGAAATCGCACCTGGACAAAATTGTTGAAAGGCTTGACCGGATTCACCGCAGAGCCTGAAGATATTTCACAGTGTATTCAAATGGCATGATATGGATCTTTCGCTGCAAAATACCGGCCAAGTCAAAATTTTGCTTGAGACACCAGCGGAAGACTGATTTGCCTAATATCTAAAGAAACAGGAGGAGGAACCTCTGATGGCAGAAGAAAAAGAAAAAAAAGCAGCCCCGAAAAAAGAAAAAGTGGCTGATCCAAAAGCGGCTACCATTGATGTTGCCTCACAGGAACTGATATCAAGAGCTCAGAAACTGGGCATTGATACAGTTTTTGACCGTGCAGAGAGCATGAAGCCCTGCAATATCGGCGCGCAGGGAACCTGCTGCAAGAACTGCGGCATGGGCCCATGCAGGCTGCCGCTTCCCAAAAGCGGCATAGAGGGCGAGGACACCAGGAAGGGTCTTTGCGGCGCCAGCGCCAACACCATTGCAGCCCGAAATTTCATCAGGATGATAGCGGGCGGCGCTGCTGCCCACTCGGACCACGGGCGGGGTGTGGCTGAAGTTTTTCTGTCAGCCGCCCGCAAGGAAAACGAGGATTACAAGATCAAGGACATCGACAAGCTGCTCCAGGTGGCAGAAGCCCTGGAGGTGGCCACAACCGTGGAAGTCGACGGTGAAACCAAGGACCGGGATCCCGAGGAAATCGCAGTCGAGGTTGGCGAAAAGGCCATGGCCGAGTGGGGCAAGCCCGACGGTGAACTGCTTTACCTCAAGCGCGCCCCCAAGGCGTTGTATGAAAAATGGGAAAAACAGGGCGTGATCCCAAGGAACATTGACCGGGAAATTGTTGAAATCATGCACCGGACGCATATCGGCGTGGACCAGGATTACAAAAACCTCATGCGGCAGGGCGTACGCACGGCCATCGCAGACGGATGGGGCGGCTCCATGCTGGCCACCGATCTTCAGGATATTCTTTTTGACACCCCGTATCCACTGCAGTCCGAGGCGAATCTGGGGGTGATGAAAGAAGATCATGTCAACCTGATTGTTCACGGCCATGAGCCGATCCTCTCCGAGATGATCGTGGCTGCATCCCAGTCCAAGGAAATGCTTGATTACGCCAAGGAAAAGGGTGCTAAGGGCATTCAGCTAAGCGGTATATGCTGCACGGCCAATGAAATCCTCCAGCGCCACGGCATTCCGCCGGCAGCCACCTTCCTGCAGCAGGAGCTTGCCATTATCACCGGCGCATGCGATGCAATGGTGGTCGACATTCAGTGCATTTTCCAGAACCTGGCAAACGTTGCCAAGTGTTTCCATACCAAGCTGATCACCACTCATCCCATTGCAAAGATGGAGCAGGACAACGTCATCCACATCGAGTTTGACGAGCACTATGCAATGGAAGATGCCAAGCGCATCGTGAAAATGGCCATAGACAACTTTGCCAACCGCGGCCCCGAGGTGATGATTCCCAGGCACAAGGCCACCCAGATTGCAGGCTTCGGCGTGGAATCCATCCAGTATCACCTGGGCGGCACCTTCCGCGGTGACTACTACACACTGAATGACAACATCATAAACGGCCGGATCCGCGGAATCGCAGGTGTTGTAGGCTGCAACAACGCGCGCACCCGTCACAACGAGGGCCACATAGCGGTTGTAAAGGAGCTTATCAAAAACGACGTGATAGTCCTTACAACCGGATGCAACGGCATTGCCTGCGCAATGGAAGGCCTGCTTACCCCCGAGGCTGCAGGCGTTTATTGCGGGGCCGGACTGGCAGAGGTCTGTGAAACCGTCGGCATTCCGCCCGTTTTGCATATGGGATCATGTGTGGACAACAGCCGCATCCTGCTGGCCGCCACTGAGGTGGCCAAGGCCGGCGGCCTCGGCAATGATATTTCCGAACTGCCCGTAGCCGGTAGCGCGCCTGAGTGGATGAGTGAAAAGGCCATTTCCATAGGCCAGTACTTTGTGGCCTCGGGCGTGTATACCGTATTCGGCGTGACCTTCCCCACAACCGGAGCACCGGTCTTCCAGGACTTCCTGTTCAAGGAGATGGAAAAGATGTACGGCGGCATGTGGGATTTTGAAGCAGATCCCATTGCTCATGCCCATAAGATGATCGCCCACATAGACGCCAAGCGCAAGGCTCTTGGAATTGACAAGGCCCGCGAGCGGGTGCTCATGGATATGGCAGATCGCCAGAAGCTTGAAGCATAAAGCTGCATAAAAGTAAAAATAAAATCCTCAACGAAGGAGGACAGTATGTCTAAATTAATCGCATTTGCTGCCATTCAGGGCGGCTATAAAGTTGTCTCCCAGGTGGAGGGCGAGCTGGAAAATACCCTTAAAGCCTATGACGCCTCCACCAAGGTGGAATTTCCAAACACAGGTTACTTTCTGCCGGTCATCTACTCTCTTACCGGGCTGAAAGTGGAAACTCTGGAGGATATGAGAAAACCCCTGGAGTTTGCACGCAAGCTTTTGCCTCCCCATATCAAGGGAAAACACCATCTGCCGTTCCTCGGGCCGCTTCTGGATGCAGGAATGGCGGCAATCCTAGCCTATGAAATCAAGGAAGGCCTGCGGATTGTAAAGGAGCCGGATTTCTACTATCCGCAAGAGGATCCCGATCTTGAAAACGGAAAGATCTGGCTCGGCCCGGCAGACGACATTGTTTTGAGAAAGCGCGGAGTTGAGTTCGTGGACGGCTCCGCCCCCGGTTTTGCGGCCATCGTCGGCGCGGCCCCGGACCCGGAGACCGCCAAGATGATCGTTGAAGAATACCAGAAGCGCAACCTCTACATTTTCTGCGCTGCAAGGCATCGCGGCATATCCATCATTGATCAGCTCATGGAAGCTGATGTGCAGATTGGATGGAACACCCGGATCGTGCCCTTCGGCCCGGACATTTCCTCGGCCGTGTTCGCGCTTGGATTTGCCAACCGCGCAGCAATGGCATTCGGCGGACTGCAGCCGGGCGACTACAAAAAGATTCTCAAGTACAACAAGGACAGGATCTTTGCATTTGTAAACGCACTGGGAGACATTGGAACCGAATGGGGTGTTGCAGCTGCAGGCTGCGTGAACTGGGGATTCCCGACGATCGCAGATACGGATATCCCGGAAATACTTCCCACCGGCATCTGCACCTACGAGCACGTGGTCGCAAACGTGCCGCATGATGAGATCGTACAGCGCTCGGTCGAGGTGCGCGGCCTGAAGGTCCAGGTCTCGGAAATCGATATACCTTGCTCCTTCGGCCCGGCCTACGAGGGCGAGCGTGTGCGGGGCAAGGATCTTTACGCCCAGATGGGCGGCGGCAAGACACAGTGCACAGAGCTGGCCAAGATGGCGGACATGAAGGAAATAGAAGACGGCAAGGTCGAGGTGGTGGGCAAAGACCTCCCTGACATCCAGGAAGGCGGCACACTTCCGCTGGGCATATACGTCCAGATCGCGGGCAGGGAGTTCCAGTCTGACTTCGAGCCCATCCTCGAGCGCCAGATCCATCATCTTGTCAACTATATCCAGGGCGTCATGCACATAGGCCAGCGCGACATTTCCTGGATCCGCGTTAGCAAGTCAGCAGTTGAAAAAGGCTTTACCTTGAAGGACATAGGAGTAGTCCTGCACGCAAAGATGCACCAGGACTTCGGAAAGGTGCTCGACAAGGTCCAGGTAACCCTTTATACAAACAAGGAAGACGTGGAAAAGCTGACCGAAAGGGCCAGGGCAGAGTACAAGCAGCGCGACGAGCGCGTGGAGAACATGAAGGACGAGGACGTGGAGATCTACTACTCCTGCACACTGTGCCAGTCCTTTGCCCCGAACCACGTCTGCTCTGTTTCCCCAGAGCGTACCGGCCTGTGCGGAGCTTACAACTGGATGGACTGCAAGGCATCCTACGAGATCAATCCCACCGGCCCCAACCAGCCCATCAAGAAGGGTGAAGTAATTGATCAGCGGCTGGGTCAATGGAAGGGTGTCAACGAGTTTGTTAAGCAGGCCTCCCGCGGCGCGGTTGAAGGCTATAACTTCTATTCGATCGTGCATGATCCCATGACCACCTGCGGCTGCTGCGAGTGCATTGCTGCAGTGCTCCCCACATGCAACGGGGTTATGACGGTAAACCGGGAATTCACAGATGATACTCCCTGCGGGATGAAGTTTACCACGCTTGCCGGCGTCATGGGCGGCGGTGCCAAAACCCCCGGTTTTGTGGGCCATTCCAAGTTCAACATCACCCAGCGCAAGTTCATCCGCGGCGACGGCCCGCCGGACCTGGAAGAGGGCGGCCTGCTGCGGATCGTGTGGATGCCCAAGATGCTCAAAGAAGAGATCAAGGACAGGATCGATTCCAGGGCAAAAGAACTAGGAGTTCCGGACTTGTACGACAAAATTGCAGACGAGACGGTGGGGACCACTGAAGAGGAAGTAATAGAGTTTCTCAAGGAAAAGGACCATCCGGCACTCAAGCTGGAATCCATCGTGGGCTGATGTCAGCAGGAAGAACACGTATCAGGGCCGCGATACGGCCCTGATACGATGGGGTTTAATTTTTTGGATAGCGTAAAACGAGGAGAAAAAAATGGCACTCACCGGAATTCAGATATTTAAGATGCTGCCGCAGACGAACTGCAAGGAATGCGGGGCTCCCACGTGTCTTGCCTTTGCCATGAACCTTGCTTCCGGGAAGGCCGAACTCGACAGCTGCCCGTACGTTTCGGACGAAGCCCGGGAGCAGCTGGCAGAGGCGTCGGCCCCTCCCATTCTGCCTGTACAGATAGGCAAGGGAGTCCGCGCAAGAACGGTAGGCGGGGAAACCGTCGTGTACCGGCATGAAAAAACCTTTTTCAACCCCACGGCCATGGCCGGGAAAATCAGCTCGGACATGGATGACAAGGAACTGGAAAATAAATTAAAGGTCTGGAACGTATTTCAGTTCGAGCGGGTGGGTTTCACCCTGCGCCCCGAGCTGGTTGCCCTTAAGGATGCAAACGGGGACAAGGACGCTTTTGCTGCAAAAGCCAAGAAGATAGCCGAAAGCACGGAATTCAACCTGATCCTGATGTCCGATAATATTGATGTCATGAAGGCGGGCGTGGAAGCAAGCAAGTTCAAGAATCCGCTCATTTATGCCGCGACCAAGGACAACTTCGACGATTTTTCCGCTCTTGCAAAGGAAAATGATCTTCCCCTGACAATCAAGGCCGATTCCGTGGAAGGCCTGGCCGAGATGACAGACAAGCTGCGCGACGAAGGTTTTAAAAAGATAGTCATTGACTCCGGTTCCAGAGACGTCAAGCAGGCATTTGAAGACCAGGTTCACATCAGGCGGGCAGCTTTGAAAAAGAACAACCGATCTGTGGGATACCCGACAATCACTTTTCCCTGCGAGATGGCTTCCAACCTGGAAACGGAAACCATGCTTGCGGGCATGTTTGTAGCCAAGTACGGCGCTATCACGGTGATGTCTGATTTTTCCAGCGAGAGCCTGTTTGCGCTTCTGCTGGAAAGGTTAAACATTTTCACTGACCCGCAGAGGCCGATGACAGTTGTCGAAGACATCTACCCCATAGGCAATCCGGACGAGAATTCACCGGTGCTGGTAACCACGAACTTTGCACTCACCTACTTTATCGTTTCCGGCGAGATAGAGGGCAGCAAGGTTCCTGCATGGCTTCTGGTAAAAGACACCGAGGGTCTTTCAGTGCTCACGGCCTGGGCCGCAGGAAAGTTTGCAGGCGATGACGTGGGAATGTTTGTCAAGAAATGCGGAATTGCGGACAAGGTAAAGAACAAGGAGCTTATCATTCCCGGCTACGCGGCGGCAATTGCCGGTGAGATAGAAGAAGAGCTCCCGGATTGGACCATCACGGTGGGACCGCGCGAAGCCCCGCATCTTCCGGCATTCCTGAAGCAGAAGAAATAAACCATGACGCGGCGCCCGCGCGAAACTATGGCGGCGGCGCCGCATCAACCAAGGGAGGTTGTACATGCTGTTAATAGGCGAAAGTCTGAACGTAATGTCCAAAAAGGTCGGAAAAGCCCTCAAAGAGCGCGATCCCGGCCCCATACAGGAAGAGGTTAAGTTCCAGGAAGAAAAGGGGATGGACTATATTGACATCAACCTCGGTCCTGCCAAGAAAGACGGTGTTGAACTTATGCCCTGGGTGGTCAAGACTGTCCAGGAAGTAACAAATCTGCCCCTGGCGCTTGACACTTCCAATATCGATGCCATTGAAGAAGGCCTGAAGGTCTACAAGAAGACCGATCAGCCGCCGCTTATCAACTCCATTATGTGCCGTCCAGAGCGGTATGAAAAAATGCTGCCTATTGCCGCGGAGCAAAACGCGGACTTTATTGCCCTTCTGTGGGGGCCGGAAGGCCTGCCCCGCGATGAGAACGAGCGCGCTGCCCTTTGCGTGGAACTGATGTATGCAGCCAATGAAGCCGGAATCGAAAACGAGCGAATCTGGGTGGACGGCATAGTAACGCCTGTAAATATCCAGCAGGATCAGCTGGTCTGCCTGATGGATTTCTACCAGATGCTCCAGGATATAGCTCCGGGCGCCAAAAGCACCTGCGGGCTGTCCAATATTTCAAACGGACCTCCGGCACACCTGCGCCCCATACTCAACCAGACCTACATGGTCATGCTGGAGCGCAGCGGCATGTATTCGGTGATCTCGGATCCTCTGGACGAAAAGCTCACCGCAATTGCCAAGGGGCAGCATCCGGAAATAGTGGACGTGATCCACAAGGCAATGGACGGCGAGACAGACGCCAGCGAACATCCCAAGGAACTGGCCGATTACGTAAAAACAGTGGATGTGATTCTCGGCCGCAAGCTTTATTCCGATTCCTGGCTGGAGCTGTAGATCTTCAGGTAAAATCCGGAAAAAACCAACTAAAAAGCCCTTGCTTCCGGCATGAAGCGGGGCTTTTTTGCGTTGCCGTGCTCGGTAGATAAAAAGGAGGATTTCATGAAGATACTTGTTTGCGGCAAAGGGGGCAGCGGGAAAAGCACCCTTTCGGTAATGCTTGCCAGGGCCTTTGCTGACATGGAAAGACGTGTTCTGCTTGTGGATGCTGATGAATCAAATTTCGGCATTCCTCACCTGATCGGAGTGGATGCTCCCTGCGACCTTATGGAAAGTTTCGGCGGCAAAAAGGGCTTCAAGGAAAAGATGAATGCAAAGTTCCCTGACAGCGAAGAGGGCGTGTTTGACAAAAAACAGGGTATTTCCGATCTTGCGCCAGAATGCGTGGCAGTCGCGGACGGCATCCACGTGGTGACAATAGGAAAGATACATCATTTCGGAGAGGGCTGTGCCTGCCCCATGGGCATTTTGTCCAGGAAATTTCTCTCCAGCCTCACAGTGGGTGAAAACGAGGTCGTGATAGTGGACACCGAGGCGGGTGTAGAGCATTTCGGCAGGCGCGTGATTTCAGAGGCAGACGTGATACTCGGAGTTGTGGACCCCACTGCTGAATCGCTCAGACTCGCTGAGAAAATGGCGGAAATGGCTGCAGATGCTCAAAAAAAGATATATTTCGTGCTGAATAAAACAGAGCATGAAATCGAGTCTTACATGACCGCCGCACTTCCCAGGGAGCTGGTGGCGGCAAAAATCCCCAAAGACAACGAGATGTTTATGGCAAGCCTGCAGGGCAAACCAATAAAAAAGGCCGGAAAAGAGGTCTCGGAGCTGGCCGCCGGGCTTTTTCATGCTAAATAGCCAGGGGAGCTGCGTTTTAATAATATTGATCCGGCAGCATATATCCTGTATATAAAAGGAGTCCATTTTATTTTTGTCTGCAGGTTTACGAAAACAGGGCCATATGAATAAGACTTTTTACATCATCCTTGCACTGCTTGTCCTTGTGTTTGCAGCGTGCGCCCCGAAGGAGCCTGACTTCAGGCCGGCAGAACCAGCCTATGAGCTTTTCGATGAGGCGGAGAGCAAATATGAGGACTCCAGGTATGCGGAATCCTTTGAACTTTTCAGGCGCTACGTAAAGAAATATCCGGATACAGAGCTGGCGCCCGCGGCCTATTTAAAGCTCGGAATGATTCGTGCCGAATGGGAGGATTTTGAAAAGGCCCGTGACATATACGAAAAGTTGATAAACAAATATAGCGATACCCCTTATGCAAGGCAGGCAAGGATTAAAACCCTGGAATCCTTCGTTGAACAGGGCAAATTCAGGAAAGCCTTAGACTACAGGGAGCAGTTGCGCTCCCGGGAACTTGAGCCGGACCTGCGCATGCGGGCGGACATGCTTGCAGGTGACGCATCCATGTCTCTTGAGCGGTTCAGGCGTGCTTATGAGTATTTTGCCGCTGCCTACCGCAAAGCCGGCGAAGAAGTGCGCGCCGGGATTGCAGGCAGGCTTGCTGCGGCAGTCTCGGTCCTGGAGCCGGGTTTTATAGATTCTGAACTCGAGCGCCTTGAAACAGATCCTCCCGCAGGGTTTCTTGTCTATCAACGGGGCCTGAATCTTATGGCAGAGCAGCGGGTGCGGGACTCAATATCTGTGTTCCGCGGCTTCCTGGAGCGTTTTCCTGACCATCCAATGGCCGGCAAGGTCAAGGAACAGATGGTATTGATGACCTCTGCCGTGTTTTTTGAGGGAAACACAATAGGATGCGTGCTTCCGCTTACCGGGAAGTATGCAAAATTCGGCCGGCAGGCCATGCGCGGAATAGAACTGGCCATTGCTGACGCCTCGCAAAATATCGATTCCGAGCCTCCTTTCAGGGTGCTGGTGCGCGACAGCGGTTCTGATCCCGAAACAGCCAAAAATGCGGTAATAGATCTTGCCCGCAGCCGGGTGGCGGCAATTATCGGGCCAATAGGAGGCGCCTCAGAGGCGGCGGATACCGCGCAGAAGCTCGGGGTTCCAATAATTGCCTTAACTCAGAGGTCTGATACCGCCAACACAGGCGATTATGTCTTTCAGAATTTTCTGAGTCCTGAAATGCAGGTGGAGGCTCTTGCGGAGTACGCCACGGGCAGACTTGGGTGCCGTAATTTTGCGGTTCTGTATCCAGAGGAGAATTACGGAAAAACATTTCTGAACCTTTTCCGCGATATGCTTATGACAAAAAATGCCAGGCTCGTGGGTGCGGAGTCTTATGACCCCTCGCATACTGATTTTTCAGAGCCAATTAAGAAACTTTCCTCTGTTTATTACGGCCGGCTGCCGGATCTGAGCCCCGGGCCACTTACCAGGGGACAGATCGAGGCTCTTTTGCGGGCCGTTGGATTGCAGGGCAGCCCTTTTGCCGATGATATTTACCCCGGTGGCCTTAAGGGATCCTTACCGGATAATTATGACAATGGTTTCCGGCAGGGACTTATACTGGAAAAACCAGTGCCCCGGGTGAACTTCGAAGCACTTTTCATACCGGATTCAACACAGAAGGCCGGCCTGATAATACCGCAGCTTCGCTATTATGACATAAACAATCCATACCTTCTTGGCACCAACCTGTGGCATTCAGACGAGATCATCGAGATTGCGGGCGACCAGATAAGAGACGCGGTGATTCCCGAAGGGTTTTTTGCAGAAAGCAAACGCAGTCATGTGGCCGATTTTGTAAGCGGATTCGAAAAGATCTACGCCTATGAGCCAGGCTTTATAGAGGCTGTGGGCTATGATTCCGCGATGATACTCTGCAGGCAGCTGCGCAGTGAAAGCGTTTTTACCAGGCCGGCGCTCAGGGACTCACTGGTACAAATGCCCACCTATGACGGAGTCACCGGCCGGACGAAATTCAAGGCGACAGGCGTTGCTGACAAGTCCATATATCTTTTGGGTGTTTCAGGCAGCAGGTTTGTTGAGATAAACAGGTAGCCTGATTATGAGCTTACAAGGCTTCCCTGGCCGGTGGCCTCAAGCACGGTCTGCCAAAGCTTTCCCCCCGGGGTTACCTGCTTTCTTTTCCCGGCAGTCAGGGGCACCGGTACGTGGACAAAATGATCGTTCCAGTGGCCTATGATCATGTTTGTCTTGCCTGCCATGCCTGCATGCACAGCATCGCGTCCGAGAAAAGTGCAGTACACGTGATCGTTTGAGTTTGCCGGCAGGCTGCGGATCATGTAGCTCGGGTCTATGTATTTAATGGAGGTGTCCATGCTCTTGTTTGCAAAGTGCTCCTGGATCCGCTGTTTTAAAAACAGGCCGATGTCATGGAGCTTTATGTTGCCCGAAGGGTCGCATTCCTTGTCCTTGGACTCGAAAAACTTCTGGCCCGCACCTTCTGCAATCAGTATGACCGCATGCTTTCTCAAGGCCAGGCGCTGCTCAAGTTTTGCCAGCAGGCCGTTTTCTCCTTCCAGGTCAAAGTCTATCTCAGGGATCAAAACGAAATTTACATCCTGCTGGGCCAGGGTTGCCGTGGCTGCGATAAATCCTGAATAACGCCCCATGAGCTTGATAAGGCCGATTCCGTTGGGATACGCTTCTGCCTCCTTGTGTGCGCCCTGTATTGCTTGTGTTGAAATGTCAACGGCAGTGTCAAACCCGAATGACTTGGTTACCAGGTGAATGTCGTTGTCAATGGTCTTGGGAATTGCGATAACGCTTATCTTAAGGCCTCTTTCCCTTATCAGGGGCTCGAGCCTTGAGGCGGCCATAAGTGTGCCGTCTCCGCCGATCATAAAGAGTATGCCTATGTTCATTCTCTCCAGGCAGTCCACTATTGCCTCCATGTTCTGGGGCCCCCTGGAGGAACCGAGAATGGAGCCGCCCATTTCATGTATGTGCACCACATTCCTGGGGCTGAGATCCATTACATCATGTCTGTATTCAGGGATAAATCCCTGCAGTCCGTAGCGTATGCCGTAAATGTGCCTGACCCCGTAGCTGTGGTAAAGCTCCAGTACCACAGAGCGAATGATGTTGTTTAAGCCGGGGCACAGCCCACCGCAAGTCACAAGTGCGCATTTGAGCTTGCTCGGGTCGAAGTAGATTTTTTTCCGGGGGCCTGCGAGTTCAAAGGTGGGTATGTTTCTTCCTGCCTCCAGAGCCTCTGAAATCTTCTCGGGGTTCAGTTCGATCAGCACCCTGTCATTGTCTTCCTTGAAGATGTCAATGCTTGACCCGTTTAACTCCTTCATTATCGGCGAGTCGATCTTGGCTGCGCCCACCGTGTCAACGGATGTGTCCATATCCATGTTTATGGTATCCTCTGTAAAATCCATAGTAACTGCATTGCCTTCTTTTTGATTTTATATCCGCTAAACCGAGTTGAATTTCAGTGCGCCCTTGCCCAGTATGTCATGGAGGTGAAGCGCTCCCACCAATTGGCCGTCCCTGTCTATGGCCGGCAGCACCGTGATCTGGTAGGTCTCCATCATGTTGAGGGCTTCGTAAAGCGGCATGGCGGGATCCACATGTTTTGGTCCCTTCATCATAAGATCGCTGACGCTGCTCTCGTAGAAGGGGACTTTTTTTACAACCATGCGCCTTATGTCTCCGTCTGTTATAATGCCTGTCAGGATGTCGTTTGCATCTGTTATGAAAACCACGCCCAGTCTCTGCCTGTCCATTTCCGCAAGAGCTGTTTCCATGTCCGTGGACTCGGTTACCCTGGGCACCGAAGTTCCTGTCAGCATAATATCTGAGACCTTGTATGCCAGGCGCCGGCCTAGGTTGCCGCCCGGGTGAAATTTCTGGAAATCGCTTGGCTTGAATTTCCGCTTTTCAAGCAATACCACTGCCAGGGCGTCTCCCATGGCAAGCTGCGCAGAGGTGCTCGCTGTAGGGGCAAGCCCAAGCGGGCACGCTTCTTTTTCCACGCCCACGTTTATAACAATGTCGCTCCGGGAGCCCAGATCAGAGTTGGGATTTCCTGTGAATGCTATCACCGGGCATCCGGCGGACTTAATGCTGGGAATAAGAATGTTTAATTCGTCTGTTTCACCGGAGTTGGAAAGAGCTATAAAAACATCGTCTGCAGAAACAATTCCCAGATCCCCGTGCATTGCTTCCACCGGGTGGAGAAACAGGGACCTGGTTCCTGTGCTGTTTAGAGTGGCAACTATCTTTCTGGCAATCAGGCCCGACTTTCCTATCCCTGCAACAATAACCCTTCCGCGGGACTTGTATATAAGGTCCACCAGGCTGTTAAAGCTTTCGTCAAGCCTGTCAGCAAGGTTGATTATGCCTTCGGCTTCTATGCGGAGTACTTCTGTTGCTCGTTTTATTGACATGGCCTCCCCGCGGCCTTTGCGTTTTAAACATTCAAATAATATAATAACCCGACACGGGTTTTGCAATGATTGTTCCTTGTCGGAATAACATCAAACACTGACAGTTTTTTATTCAAAAATCAAGTACCGGAATTTAAATGCAAAACAAAAGTATGCGTTTGTGCATGCAAGCGGGTCCCGGCAGACGGTATATTTAAAGTAAATTTTTTGTAAAATAATTGCAGTTGTCTTGATGAAATTTGTTGACACGGCGATATTTGTCAGGGTATAAATCCGCTTTTATTGTTGTGGCAACTGTATGTATTTTTATGCGGCATTAATGGTAAATGCCCGCGAGAATTTTCGGCCGCCCTTTCCAGGGCGGCCGGTATTTTTAATAGAAGGGAGGAGTGTACAAATGATCTGCCAGACAACGCGCAAGGGACAGGAATGCGCTTTTATGACGCCTGATGGGTGTTCCTATAACGGAGGTTCATGCTACCAGATTGTCGAGGCCTGCAACGGATGCAACCGGGTCGTGTCATACGAAACCGGATGGTTCTGTGCGAAATATCCAGAGCCTGACAAGAAGTGGAAGCACGGCAACTGCAACCTGGCCACCCATGCGGCAAGCACCGGTTCAGAGGCCAAGACCGCCAAGATCAACCCGATAAAGGCATCAAAACGGGGCGGCGGCCGCAGGTAGGAAAACCGCCGTATACAATACGGACATTTTATCAGCGGCGCATCCATAAAACCGGGTGCGCCGCTCGTATTTTTCAAGGTTGCTTTCCCCGGGGTATTAAAATTCGATCTGCCGGAGTGCTTCCCGGACAAATCCCGGCAGTCCGTATTTATCAGCGGCGCGCTTCCATCTTTTCACATATCGCTTAAAAAGCTTCTGCCGATTTTGAACACCGGTTTTGGCCCTGTCGAAATCTATGAACCATGCAGTTCCCCGTTCGTTTACCAGAACGTTTCCCGGATGCAGATCCACGTGGTATATGCCGCCGGATACAAGTATTCCGACCTGCCGGGCAACCGATGATACAGCTTTTTTGGCTGCTGCAGAATTATTTAAGCTGAGCTCAGAAAGGGAAACTGCATCCTGGATCTGCGCTGTTATCAGCCATGCGTGGTAAAAAATACGTCCTTTGACCGCGTACGCCACCGGTTCCGGAGCATATACGCCGAGGGATCGCACATGCTCAAGCATTTCAAATTCGGCCATACTGCGCGGCTTTCCGATCCCGAGGTAGGTTCTTTTGTTTACATGCCTTAGCAGCCCGCCCCGGAAATAGGGTTTTATTACCACGCTGCCAGTTCCTTGCAGTTCAAGCTGCCGGGCCTGCATTCTCCCGCGCAAAACCCCCTCTGTTTTCTGCACAGGCGCAAGAAAGCCTTGTATAAGTTCTTCCATCTCGGAGTCATGCAGGCCCCGGTAAGATCCGAAGACGAAGCCCCTGTGGCTCTGAGAAATCGTCATCTGGCCTTATCCTTGTATGTATCCGGCTGATATGCGGCAAGGCCGTATTCGATTTTTTCAATTACTTCCTGCGGGGGTATTTTTTCCATTCTTCCGGGCCTGGTTTTGCGGGTGACAGGGGCGTCTTCCTCTTCCGGATCATTGTAGTGGTCGATTAAAAGGTCGCGGAATCTGTAGGGGCCGCATCTTCTGGGGTTGGAATACCCGTAGAGACCTACAGTAGGCACCCCAAGAGCCACAGCAATGTGCAGAGGGCCGGTATCAGGAGAAATTGCAATTCTGCAGCCTTCAAGCTGAAGCATGGTATGCCGGATCGGTTTTTCAAGGGCCGCAGTCGGCCTGCACCGGCACAGGGAGCTGATTTCATCTGCGATTTGTTTTTCCCGTGCGCTGGGACCGCCTATCATCAGGGGCTGAAATCCGAGTTCAAAATGCACGTAGTCCATTGTCCGGGCATAATATTGCGGGTGCCAGTCCTTTTCCCTGTGGGCAGATGCAATCACAAAGCCTATGGCCGGCCTGTCAAATGATTCAAAAAAACTTTTCTGCCACTGCCGTTCTTCCCCGGTAAACCGGAAATCCCAGTATATCGGGTAATCTGTAACTCCGAGATATTCCAGGAACTCAAAAAACTGGTCCTGTACATGACCCATGGGCCGGTACGGGATCTTCCGGTTGGTTACAAGCCCGTGCAGCTCCCTGGAGCGGCTCCGGTCGAATCCGAGTTTTACGGCTGCCGGGGTGAACATGGTGATAAGACTGGTCTTGGCACTTGCCTGGGGGATGACTGCCAGATCGAAGCGCTGTTTCCGAACCTCGCGGATAAGCTCCATCCATCCGCGGGCATCAGCCTTGCGATCGAATGTTATAAACCTGTCGATCGCCGGCTGGTATTTGACCATTTCGTAGGGCAGGGATTGCAGCACCCAGGTAAGATGCGAGTCCGGATAGGCGTATTTAAGCCCGTTTGCCAGTGCCAGGGCGTGAACCGTGTCTCCGATTGCCGAGGTCCGGATCAGGCAGATTTTTTCAGCATGAAATTTCGGCATGTTTTTTATTTTTCCGCGAGGTATTTTTTCTCTTCCCGGCTGCAAACCGGCTGTTTTAAAAGATATTCTGCTTGAAATTAACCTTATAAAACTATATTGTTCCGGTTAAAAAATCAACGGATTTGTCTGAAACTGCTCAGACTGTGCCGGTAAAGGAAAGGAACGGGTGATGAAAGTCGATGTTTCCATCGGCGAACTGGTCGACAAGGTGACCATACTTGCCATTAAATCCGAAAGGATTTCAGATCCGGAAAAGCTCAAAAATATCCGCAGGGAGCTGGAAATACTGAAATCGGAAATGAATTCGGCGGGCATTGACTCAGAGGCCCCGGAGTACCAAAGACTCTACGAGGTAAATTCAAACCTCTGGAACATAGAAGACGCAATCCGGGAAAAAGAGGCTGCCAAAAGCTTTGACAAGGAATTTATCGAGCTTGCCCGAAGCGTTTACTTCCACAATGACGACAGGGCTGCAGCCAAGCGCGAAATCAACCTGAAGTACGGATCCGAGCTTGTCGAGGAAAAAAGCTACAGTTCTTATAAATAATCCCTGATGAAAATTCTTCACTCATGAAAATATTGATTGTTGCACCCTCATGGGTGGGCGATATGACCATGGCGCAGAGCCTGTTCAAGCAGTGCCGCAAAAACAACCCTGATGCTGTGGTTGACGTTGTCGCACCGCAATGGTCCCTGCCGCTTTTACACAGAATGCCTGAGGTAAGAAGGGCAATAGCACTGCCGGTTGGTCATGGGCAATTAGGGTTTTTCAAGCGGCTTGCCATAGGCAGGTCCCTTATCGAAGAGGGCTATGACCGTGCAATCATAACCCCGCGTACCTGGAAATCAGCACTGGTGCCGTTTTTCGCCCGAATTCCCAGACGCACCGGCTATACAGGGGAATTGCGCTTCGGACTGATCAATGACAGAAGGCGCCTGGACAGGGAAAAACTGAATCAGACCATCCTGCGCCTGCTGGCACTGGCGGGGAATAAAAACGACCCCATTCCTCCGCCTGTTGAATTTTATCCTGAACTCTCGGTGGACGCGCAAAACCAGGAACGGCTGCTCGGGGAATTCGGCCTTTCACCGGCTGCGCCCGCTGTTTGTTTCTGCCCGGGAGCCGAGTACGGGCCTGCCAAGCAGTGGCCTCTTGTATATTTCAGAAAACTCGCTGAAATGTTAATAAAACAAGGATACCAGGTGTGGACCATGGGTTCAGCAAAAGAAACGGATCTCGGAAGAGAAATAGACCCCGGCGCCGGAAAAGGATACAAAAACCTGTGCGGCCGCACCAGGCTCGAAGATACCATTGACCTCATGGCCCTTGCCTCCCACGCCGTATCCAACGATTCCGGCCTGATGCATATAGCAGCAGCCACGGGAGTCCGGCTTGAAGCAATTTACGGCTCATCGAGCCCTTCATACACTCCGCCCCTGAGCGGCAAAGCAAATATTCACTGGCTCGGCCTGGAGTGTTCCCCCTGTTTTAAGCGCACCTGCCCCCTGGGACACCTCAATTGTCTTAACCATATTTATCCTGAAAGAATAATGGAAAATATTTTATCGCAATGAGCCGAAGCCTTATTGTTGCAGGATTTTTAAGTACAGATCCAGGTAGCTTTCGGTCATTTTGGAAGGTGAATAGCGTGTAAGCTGCTGACTTGCATTTGCTGCAAGCCGGCGGCGGAACTCAGGTGCATGATACAGGCGTTCAATTGCTTCTGCAATTGCGTCCGGGTCTGCCGGAGGTACCAGGCATCCGGTTTTCCCGTCTTCTACTATGTCCGTTATACCGCCGACCCTGGATGCTATTACCGGCACCCCAAAACCCATTGCATCCAGCAGAGTCGAGCCCATGCCTTCGTAGTTGGACGGAAAAACAAACAGATCCATTATTGAAAGATACCGGTCCACGTCACTGCGGAACCCCAGAAACTCCACATTGTCAAGATCCTCTGCCATCTGCCGCAGCATTGTTTCATCAGGCCCTGAGCCCAGAAACAAAAACCGCATTTGCGGATATTTATGACGTAACCTCCGGGCTGCTTGCAAAAGATGGCGCTGTCCCTTGTGCCGGTCCATTAACGCGCCCACATGACCTATGATAAAGCAGCCTTCATAAAAATCACGAAGGGGCTTGACTCCTTCAGGATCTGTATGCCACTCGGTCCATGCGCTCGGGATTATTTCAGGGTGAAGGAAGGGGGAATAGGCGCGCAGATAGTCCAGGATTGGACTCGATATGGCAACCACCCTGGATGCTTTTTTATAAACAGTCCTGGTATAAAAACTGTTTTTAAGAGGGTTGGGCACCCTGCGGGTTATTATATAAGGCTTGCCATGCAGCAGATGCTGTAAAAATGCCCAGTGGGCGGCTTTGGCCTCGTGGGCATGGATGAGATCGCCAGGCGCAGAGCGTATATGACCGCTTAACATATGGGCTGCAGAAAGGAAATCAAGCCCCGGTGTGCCCCTTAGTTTTTCACGAAGGGGTGAGTCCGGCCGGCAGGCAAGAACCTGTTTGACATTGCCCATTTCGGCAATGCCTTGTATCAGAAGCTGGGTTTGTCGTTCCCCTCCCCGGAAATCCTTTGCAAGATTTGCGTGAACAATTTTCATTGAATAATTCCAGACCTTGGGTTAAAGGGTGTTGAAAATATATATCAAAAAAACTTAAACTATCGCCGCAGGGGAAGCATTGCAACAGCTTTTGCTTTTAGGCCCGAACGCTGATGTGAGTTTCCGGGAAAAATCTTTTTTATGAGTTCTGATTCCCGAAGTGTGAAAAAAATCAAACTTGCCTTGATTCATCCTCAATACCGGCCTGACGGGGGGGCGGAGCGTTCATTTATGAATACCCTGGGGGCGCTCGGCAGGGATGTGCATATTACTATTATTTCTCGATCTGTATGGCAGACTGAAAAAGGCGTCAGTTTTATAAAATGCAATCCCTTTTATGTCGGGCGGCTTTGGAAAAAATGGGGTTTTGCAAGGGCGGCAGAAAAAATATTGAAAAACGTTTCAGTTGATATTGTCCAATCCTGGATACGGCTGCCCGGCTGCGATATTTACAGGGCCGGCGGGGGTGTTTACAGCCAGTTTCTCAAACAGCGGCGAAGAATCTCGTCTTTTCCCCGCAGGGTTGCCAATGATTTGAGCCCTTATCACAATAACAAGCTTGTAAGAGAAAAAAAGATGTATCAGCATCCGAATTTAAAGGCGGTTATATGCAATTCTGAAATGGTCAAAAAGGAATTGCTGGAAACCTATGACGTGGGGGCTGATAAAATCCATGTAATCTACAATGCGGTTGACCTGGAGTTTTTCCATCCATCGGCTGCAGATGAGTTTCGTTCCGGGACCAGAAGCCGGCTTGGTATAAGCGAAAAGGATACGGTTTTCTTATTCGTGGGCTCAGGTTTTGAAAGGAAGGGAGTTGGTCAGCTTATCCCGGCTTTTTCTGAACTGCCCGCTGATTGCCACCTGGTGGCCGTGGGAAAAGAAAGCAACGAGCGGCATTACAAAAGGCTTGCAAAATCATACGGTCTCAGTCAGCGAGTGCATTTTACAGGCATGCAGTCTGATGTCCGGCCTTTTTACGCAGCCGCTGATGCTTTCGTGCTTCCCACTCTCTATGATGCTTTTGCCAATACGGTCCTGGAGGCAATGGCCTGCGGGCTTCCGGTTCTAACAGGGGAAAAGTGCGGGGCAATTGATATAATTGAGAACGGAAAAAACGGATTCATTTGTGATCCCGTCGACAAAGAGACCATGGCGGAATATTTGAACAGTCTCAGATCGCCCGAGCTTCGCAAGTCAATGGGCCCGGCCGGAAGAAATACTGTTGAAAAGATGAATATGGGACGCATGCGCAGTGAACTTATGTCGCTTTACAGCCGGGTTCTGGAAGAAACCGGATAGACAGTATAATGTACTTTACCGGAAGGCAGTGCAAGCAGTTCCATGGGTAATACCCATTTTATAATTAGTTTTAGGATCGATACTGGATAAATGAATGCTGTTTATTTTTATCGGAGTTGCCATGACTATAGTTTCTCACAGGCACAAATTTATTTTTTTAAAAACAAGAAAAACCGCAGGCAGCAGCCTGGAAATTGCTCTGGCCGCATTTTGTGGTCCTGAGGACTTGATCTGCCCCACGGATGAAGCTCCAAGATTTGGAATAAGGGAACAAAATAACCAAAAAAAGATCGGGGAATTAACCTCTATGGACTGGGGGCAGTTTTTTTCCAGAATTGTCAAGGATGTCAGCAAAAACGGGAAGCCTGATTTGAACAGGTCAATAAAGAAGTTGCGCAGGGTTATTAAAAGCACCCATTATAATGCCAAAAGCCTGCGAGAGTCCTGCGGATTTGAAATTTGGGATTCTTATTATAAGTTTTGTTTTGAGAGAAATCCATTCGACCGGCTCGTTTCGTTTTATTATTGGCGGACCAAGGAGTTGGAAAGATCTCAATCATTTAAAGAATTTGCCCTTTCCGTTCTGCAAGGCAATAAAAAAGAGCGGAGGAGGCTAAATGCTGCCAATTTTTCCAACAGGCCGTTTTATGAAATAGACGGCGAGGTTGTGGTGGACAGGATATGCAGGTTTGAAAACCTCGAATCAGAGATGAGCGGGTTTTTGAACATGATAGGGGTCCAGTGGGATGGTGATCTGCCGCGGATGAAAAGCGGTTATCGGCCCAGGCGCAATTACCGGGATTACTATGATGCAGAGCTGCGAGAGTTGTGCGAAGAGGTGTTTTCTCGTGAAATAAAGCTTCTTGGTTATGAATTTTAAAATTGCTATATTGTATGGTCGGAATAGAGAGAGGGCAGAAAGCAAGTCTGCGCCCAGGAATAAAATTTTGCATTGACCCAAAGCACATGGGCGGATGCGGTTTTTCAGTTATAAGTTCATTTAAAGATTTAATTTTATATGCTTTTTAAGTATCTTAAGGCAATATCCGAATGCCGGATTCAATAATTATTTTCGAAGCCTCGTGTTGAGCGGACATCTATGACATGTTGAAAATTGTTAGCTTTTTTAACCTGCTCCTCCCGTCTGCAAATAATATTCCCCGCTCCTGGAATGTATATCTTGAAGCACTTGGAATTGCTGGGTTATGCATTTATGCCTTTGCTTTTCCTTTTTCCAAGGATATCTGCTACATTGGGGAATGGGTTATGGTCGGGGCTTTTAGCCTTTCCGTTCCGCATGTTTGGCCC
>JBKHFD010000025.1:0-20802 GCA_046540355.1 Desulfobacterales bacterium | reverse complement strand
GCCTTGATCTTGAACTTTTTACGGCGCCATCTGAAAATCGACTTTTTACTAGTGCATCAAATTTCGTTTTGAACAACATTATTATACGAGGAAGAATAATTGTGAGTAATTCCCGGAAAAGAGTCCAAAGAACAATATATCCTTTGAGCGAACTTGCATTTTTTCGCGGAAAGCGTACGGAGTTTAGCAGTATGGCGGAAATGATAGCCACCAGGGCCCGTGAAATTCCCGATAAAACGTATGCTTATTATTATGACAGGGAAGTCTCATATGCCATGGTGAACGAACAATCCAATCGGGTGGCCGGGTATTTAAAGGATATCGGGGTGTCTAAGGGCTCTGTGGTATCGGTTATGGTGTTAAATTCTCCCGAGATCTACTATACCATGTTTGGAGCTCAAAAGCTGGGCGCTGTTGCAGGGGTGATAAATTACATGCTTAAAGGACCTGAAATCGCCCATGTTCTGGAAGATTCCAGGCCCAGGGTGGTTTTTGTTGGAAGCGATTTTATGCAGGAATTTGCCGAAGGCTACAAGCTTGCCTCTCATCATCCCTTGGTAGTGGAAGTAGAAACAGGGGTCGAACACGAAAGCTTTGCGGCGCAGAACACTCTGGATAATATTTTGTCTAAATATCCATCCCGGGAAGCTTTGGTTTCACAAGATCCGGATGATCCCTATCTTCTTTTGTATTCTTCAGGGACCACCGGTTTCCCCAAAGGTATTTTACTGTCCAACCGTGGACAACTTTCCATATGTAAAGACATGGCTTCTACCGGTTCGCTCACCACGGATGATATAGTATTAATTGTGCTGCCCATGTTCCATACCAATCCTTTATGCGTATGGAGTTATCCCATGGTTTTTCTGGGGGGGTCGGTTTGTATAAGAAAGAGGTTTTCACCCCAGGATTTTTGGCCGGCCATTTTGGACTACGGAATAACCGTGGCCATGGGGGTTCCCACCATGTATCACTACATACACAACGCTGCGGAAGCTGATTTTATTGACAAGTCCAGGTTGAGACTAAGAAAGGCGTTTGCCGGTGCCGCCCCGATTCCCCGGGAGCTGATTAACGCGTTTAAGCAAAAATTTGATGTCGACATAATTGATGGCTATGGGCTTACAGAGGCCACGGGCGTATCCTCGACCAACCACGGCGTTCCCATCAAGCCGGGATCAATAGGCATACCTTTACCGGGACAGCAGATGGAAATCATGGATGATGACAACAAGGTTTTGCCTGCAGGAGAAAAAGGCGAAATCTGCATCAAGGGTGAGCCCGTGATGATCGGCTATTTAAACAGGCCGGAGGCCACAAAAAAGACTATCCGTGACGGGTGGCTGCACACCGGGGACATGGGCTACATGGATGAAGAAGGCTACTTCTATGTCGCTGGCCGAAAAAAAGAAATGATAAACAGGGGCGGGGAGAATATTTATCCCCGGGAAATAGAAACACTGCTCGAAGCTCATCCCATGGTGGATCAAGTAGCGGTAGTGGGCATTCCCGATTCTGCGCTCGGAGAAAGGGTTAAGGCATGCATTGTTCCGACTGAACAAGAGGCTTTGACCGAGGAGGATGTAAAACAGTATCTGGCAAATAAAATAGCAGGCTACAAGATTCCCGAAGAGATAGTATTTCTTGACTCGTTCCCGTTGAATCCCACCGGTAAAATTTTAAAAGAAAAATTGAAATGAGGCTTTTTTATTAAACTGAATTTGCAGGTGTGCAGTATTTTTTTCATCACCGTGTAACGATGCACTGGAATGAACGATGTCCTCGAAAAATATTTTTCTACAAATCCGGTGTTTACATTGCTGTCGATTGCACGGGAATTGGTAAAGGAGTTTTTTAAGGAAGATCCCGGGAGCAGTGTCAAGGAGCGAAAGCATTGAACACTTCAAGCAAAACGGCGATTTCCAGGAAATAGACGGCGCCGGCTTTCCGGCGGAAACAAACTAATTTGAAGACTCAGGAGGATTTGCAATGGCAGGTAGAGAAGTTGTTTTTGTGGACGGAGTGCGGACTGCATTTGGACGAATGGGCGGGACCATACGTGATTTTTTCTGTTCCCAGCTCGGCGGAATTGCCCTGAAAGGCCTGCTTGACAAGACAAAAGTAGCGGAAAAGGCCCAAGTGGATACTGTGATGGCGGGTTCTGCAGCACATTGTTCCCACGCATTAAACCCCGCCAGATGGATCACGCTGTATGCGGGGTTGCCTTATGAAACCTCTGCATCCTACGTGGAGATGCAGTGCGGCTCAGCAATAGATTCGATCAATCACGCCGCCTGGAAAATTCTTGCAAATCAAGCCGATATAGTGATTGCCGGAGGAATGGAGTCCTATAGCCAGCTTCCGGCAAAGTTTTCAATGTCAACACCGCCCTACAGGCTTATTCCGCCCATGCCGATTGAGCAGAAACTTTCACCTGTGCCGGAAGAATGCATTGGAATGGGACTGACAGCGGAAAACCTGCAGCAAATGTATAACATTTCCAGGGAAGCTGCGGATGAATTTGCCTATAACAGCCAGATGAGGGCCAAGGCTGCCATGGAAGCGGGCTACTTCAAGGACGAGATAGTACCGGTTACAATTCCGGCCACGAGAAAGACCCCGGAAATAGTTTTTGACACAGACGAGCATCCAAGGTTCGAGACAACCAGGGAGGCCCTGGCCAAGCTGCCCCCGGCATTTACTAAAGACGGGACCGTAACGGCTGGAAATGCCTCTGGCAGAAACGACGGGGCGGCTTTCATGCTTATGATGACCCGCGAGAAGGCCGAAAATCTCGGTTATGAACCAATGGCTAAATGGATAGCGGGTGCAGATTATGGCTGTGATCCCAAGATTATGGGCATCGCTCCTGCTTATGCCGCGCCCAGGGCGATCAAACGTGCCGGATTGAAGCTATCTGACATGGATCACATGGAATGTAACGAAGCTTTTGCCGTGCAGAATCTTTCGGTGGTCAAGGAGATAGAAAACCAGACCGACGAAAAAGTGGACATGGAAAAATGGAATCCCATGGGAGGGGCAATTGCTTTCGGGCATCCCAATGGCGCTTCAGGTGCCCGGGTGGCAATGTTTACCATGCGGCATCTGATCCGCAAAGGCGGCAGATATGGATTTTTCAGCTCCTGTTGCGGCGGCGGCCTGGGTGTGGCCACTGTGGTTGAAAATCTCCAGTTGTAGCTTTGAACAGTGATTCTGCTTGGTTTCACCGGCTTGAATACCGACATCTTGAGCATGTGCGGGGCAGATCTGTTTGCAGGCGGTATCGGAAGGCTTCGATACCTATCTGCTTTTATTTAAGGCCCGGCTCCTGGATAAGTCTTTCAAATCGCGGCCGGTAAATCATTTCGGACTGATCTTCTTTTCCCGGGAACAATCCAGGAACCTGTTCCCGGGTCTTTTCAATTCAGGTTTCGGTCTGTTTTCAAGGGAAAGATCCTGCTCGGTCAACGCCTGAGCACAATCATCGGCCATGCACTTGAGGGACTTCATCCTTTCCTCTGCTCTGGAAACCACGCGATAATCACCGGCCCTGAGTTTCCGGTAATTTTTCAGTGTCTTTCGCAGAGGTTCACCGTATTCCCGGGGAGCTGTCATCAGGCGCGTTTTTATGACCCCTTGCCCTCTGGTTCGTTTATGGGCGTGATCAGCCAGTGTCTGTAAAACAAGGAATGCATGGCACTTCCCATTCGGGGCAAGATTGCTGCAGATATAATGTCGGCCCCGGCGGTGATCGTGGAACCGGGGCGTGCCTTATCCGGGATTTCCCGATTTTTTGTTGAAAAGCAGATCAACCGGGTGCCGGTGGTGGAACCTGACCGCCCTTTTTCCCTGCCGGAACGCTTATGATAAAATATTTCAATAAAGGACATATCCGATGAATGCGGCATCGCCATCTGCCATTGACGTGCCTGCCTGGCTTCCGGCATGGCTTGAAAGCACCTGGCATCTGCTGGCTGCTTACCCCTTGCTCCTGGCTCTTGTTATCGTGGTGCTGGGTATGGGCATGGCCTTTGTGGTCCGGGCGTTTATTCTGTTCTGGGGTCTGAAAATTACCACGCATACGGATACGGAACTAATTGGAAGGCTGGTGCGCATCGGGGCCGGGGTTGCCGCGCTGGTGGTTGCCTATATCAGCCTGGTCACGGCCCTGCACGTGCTTCCACTTAGCGAAAAAGCCCTTTCTGTGACCACCCGTGTACTGGTGAGCTTTCTTGTCCTGCAGATAATCCGGGCGGCCCTGAAAGCCAGTCACGTGGTACTCGATATTCTCGGCAAAATCAAGGATCGGTTCGCCTTAGTCGAGGACCGGACTCTGCCGCTGTTTGACCTGCTTTTTACGGTGGGGGTTGTGGCCGCAGGCGCTTATGCCCTGCTGCAGATCTGGGGCATAGACACAACCGCATGGCTGGCTTCTGCGGGAATCATCGGCATTGCAGTGGGCTTTGCCGCCAAGGACACCCTGGCCAACCTGTTTGCAGGATTTTTTATTATCGCAGACGCTCCCTACAAGCTGGGCGATTACGTGGTGCTGGATTCCGGCGAACGCGGGGAGGTCACAAAGGTGGGCAGACGCTCCACCAGGCTGCTCACCCGGGATGATGTGGAGGTAACCATTCCCAATTCCGTGATAGCAAATGCCAAGATCATGAACGAATCCGGCGGCAGGTGGATGAAATACCGCTTCCGGCTCCAGGTGGGCGTGGCATACGGTTCTGATGTTCACCAGGTGGTGGATGTGCTCGAGGCCACGGCCAAAGCGCATTCCCAGGTATGTCAGGATCCCCCGCCCCGGGTACGCATGCGCGGGTTCGGGGATTCCAGCCTCGATTTCGAGCTGCTGTGCTGGATTGAGCGCCCCGTACTCAGGGGCGCGGTAGCCCATGAACTCTATATGGCGGTTTATGACGCGCTGAATTCAAACGGAATCGAAATCCCGTTTCCTCAGCGGGACCTGTGGGTTCGAAGGCGTCCGGAATCAGATAATGCTTTTTGATAAAAAAAATTTAACAAATGAGGTGACGTAAAAATGTGTATTCCTGATATTACAAATTGTGTTGATCAAAGATTCAAGATTTCCTGGCACAAACAGGTGGCACAAGGGGCTTAAAAAAGCGAAAGCAGGAATAAAAGAGATGAAAACTCCTAATAAGCTTTTATCAGATCGTTTTCTGTAAAATTATTTTTTACAGCGGCTTTTTTTGCGGCCTGCATTTGTTTCTGCCCCGGGGACAGTCTTGCAGACAACTCTTCCGATAAATTTGATTTAGCTGCGGCGGGCCGTGATACGAGCGGTGATTTTCAGAGCCTGGAATCGCTTTTTTCCCTGTATCAGCCCTACCAGGAAAATATCTCGGCATACCGGCCCATGTATTTTCTGGTGGGAACAGAGCCTGAAGAAAGCAAGTTCCAGATAAGCCTCAAGTATCGTTTTCTGAGTCCGGGCAAGGAACTGGCTGAAAAATATCCATGGAGCAAAAATTTTTATCTCGCCTATACACAGACATCCTTCTGGGACCTGGACTCGGCATCCCAGCCTTTTAAGGATACGAGCTATAAGCCGGAGCTCTTCTTTCTTTCGCCTGCCATATACAGCCGCAATGAAGGAGTAAGCCGGCTGTTTGTCCAGACCGGCTTTCAGCACGAATCAAACGGCCGCGGGGGGGAGCTTTCCCGCAGCACAAATTACGCATACATTCGGCCGATTTTTGTTTTTTATCATGAAAAAACCCGGATTGGCTTTCAGGTGGCGCCTAAGCTTTGGACTTATGCAGGCAATCATGATGACACAAACCCGGATCTTCACCGGTATCGCGGATATTTCGACCTGGAAATAAAGGCTGGCAGGACAGACAGACTCGTGATTGGATCGAGCGTTAGATGGGCCGCCGAGGGCGGATCGCTGTATCTGGACGCCACCTATCCGCTGCACAGTCTTATGCCCGTGGATCTTGACGTTTACCTGCACGCCCAGTACGTAAATGCGCTGGCAGAAAGCCTTATCGACTATACGGAAAGAACCCGGGCCGTACGCCTGGGCATATCAATTGTCAGGTAATCGCGGGCAGCGGAAAATGCCGGCCCGGGTGTTTTTTCTGGTCAGGTAGCCGTCCATCTGGATCAGGTCAAAGCCCAGCGGTTCGTAAAAAGCAATTTACACCGCCGCGGCGGTGTAAATTGCTTTTTACGAGAGCATCATGTTTAAAGGCGTTGTTTTTATTTTTTTAAACCTTAAACCTTTGCCCTTGGCCCTTGGCCCTTTGCCCTTGAACCTTGAACGAAGTTACTTAGAAGCATCAGAATTCGTCGTAGGCTATCATTTCCGGCTCCACCCCGTAGCTGTCAAGGGTGTCAAGGCAGGCCTTAAGCATCATCGGGGGGCCGCACAGATAGTACTCCACCTCAGAGGGGTCGGGATGGGTTTTTAGAAAGTGTTCTTCTATGCTCTGGTGAATAAAACCGGTCATACCTTCCCAGTTGTCTTCGGAAAGCGGCTCTGAAAGGGCCACGTGATAGGAAAAATTTTCAAATTCGGCGTCCAGTTTCTTAAACTCCTCGTCATAGAGCATTTCCTGGCGGTTTCTGGCCCCGTACCAGAAGCTTGCGGTGCGCCGGGTCTTCTGGTGGACAAGAAGCTCCCGGAGCTGGCTTCTGATGGGCGCCATCCCGGCGCCCCCTCCTATGAAGCACATTTCGCGCTCTGTTTGTTTTACCAGGAAATCGCCGAACGGGCCGCTCAGGGTGAGGCTGTCTCCGGGGTTGAGGCTGAATAAGTAGGATGAGCCTATACCCGCAGGGGCTCCGGGCTGATCCTGCGGGGGAGGGGCTATCCTGACCGTAAACATTAGCGGATTCGGCTCGGATGGCGGGTTTGCAAGCGAATATGCCCTGTATATCGACTCGTTGTTTTCAGCCTCTATGTCCCACATTTCAAAACGGTCCCAAGTCTGCCTGAAAGGTTCGGCTATGTCAAAGTTGGAATACGGGATCCTGTAAGGCGGGATATCGATCTGCATGTACTGGCCGGGCGAGAATGAAATCTTTTTTCCGTCTTCAGGCTCCACTGCCAGCTCCTTTATAAAGGTGCCTATGCTTTTGTTTGACACCACTTTTGCCTGGTATTTCTCGATTGCAAATATTTCCGGAGGTATTTCTATTTCCAGGTCCTCGCGGATCTTTAACTGACAGGCAAGCCGGATGTTTTCCTTTTTTTCGGAGCGGGTAAGGTGAGGCAGCTCCGTGGGAAGGATGTCCCCGCCCCCTTTTGTAACCCTGCAGCGGCACTGCCCGCAGGAGCCGCTGCCCCCGCAGGCTGACGGAAGATAGATCTGGTTTGCATTAAGGGCTGAAAGCAGGTTGGTGCCGGTTTTTACTTCAAGCGCATTGTCCGGATCTGAGTTTATGACTATTTTGCTTTCGCCTTTCCGGGCTACCCGGGATTCCACAAACAGCAGTATTATTACAAGGGCCAGTATAACCCCGGAGAATACGCCCGTGCTTATGAGAAATATCAAAACCGACCCCGCATTACATGGTAATTCCGGAAAAAAGCATGAAAGCCATGGCCATTAAGCCCGTAACAATCATGGTGATGGCAAAACCCTCCAGCCCGCTGGGAAGATCTGCGTACCGCAGCTTTATGCGTGCGGCTGCCATTGCCACAATCGCAAGCATCCATCCCACACCCGCGCCGAATCCGAACACCAGGGATTCCATGAAGGTCATGTTTCTTTCCACCATGAAAAGCGATCCGCCCAGGATGGCGCAGTTTACCGCAATAAGCGGCAGAAATATCCCCAGGCCGGCGTAGAGGGCCGCGGAAAATCTGTCAATGATCATCTCTATTGCCTGAACCATGGCGGCAATCACCGAGATAAATATTATGAGCTTGAGAAAGGAAAGGTCCACCTCCGGCAGACCCGCCCAGGCAAGGGCGCCCGGTGCCAGCAGTCCGTGGAATATGAGCCAGTTTACAGGCGTGGTCACAGTGAGTACGAAAATTACGGCAAAACCCAGTCCTGTTGCGGTTTCTATGTTTTTGGAGACCGCGACAAAGGAACACATCCCCAAAAAGTAGGCCAGGAGGATGTTTCCGGCAAAGACCGAGTTTAAAAACAGACTGACAAGCTCAACCATTGTTTTTCCGCTATTTTCTTGAGTTTATCAGGTATTTCTGCAGCCAGGCCATAAGGCCGATTATGATGAAGGCCGAGGGCGCCAGCAGCATTATTCCGTTGTCTTCATAGCCTGCCGCATACAGTGCCTGGGGAATCACCTCTATTCCGAATATGCTTCCCGAGCCCAGAAGTTCCCTTACAAAGGCCACGCTCAAAAGAACCGTGCCGTATCCCGCACCGTTTCCCAGCCCGTCTATGAAGGCAAGGTGCGGGGGGTTGGACAGGGCAAAGCCCTCGGCCCGGCCCAGTATGATGCAGTTGGTTATTATAAGGCCCACAAACACTGAAAGCAGTTTGCTTATATCATAGTAGTAGGCCCGCAGAAATTCGTCCGCCAGAATTACCAGCGAGGCGATAACAGCAAGTTCGACTATTATGCGGATATTGTCCGGGATAACTTTGCGCATCAGAGAAATTATAAGCCCTGACATGCTGACCACGAAGGTCATGGCAAGGGTCATGACAAAAGCGGTCTTTAACTGCACGGTTACCGCAAGCGCCGAGCATATCCCGAGCATCCGCATGTTTATGGGGTTTTCATGCCACGCCGGCCCGGCAAAAGTTTTAAAGGCCCTGGTCTGAGTCAGCTTCATATCAGTTCTCCTGTTCCGGCTCCCTCAGTCTGCACTGGAGCCGGTTTTTCCGGAAGCACAAGGAAACCGGCTCGTATCTTGAAAGAGTCTTTTCAAGCCCTTCAGACAGGTATCTGCCGGTAAGGGTGGCCCCGCTTATACCGTCGACGTAATGGGGCTCCTTTTCTTCGGGCACCTGTTTTTCCACCCTGCCTTTGGCGATGTTTATGGCCGCGAAGTTTCCCTGTTTATCAACTATTTTTTTGCCCTCGAAATTTTCCTGGAACCACTGCTTTTCAATCTCTCCGCCCAGTCCCGGGGTTTCTGAATGCTCGTAAACCGTAAATCCGGCAATCGTGGAGCCGTCGTTTTCAAGGGCCATGTAGCCGTAGATCTTTCCCCACAGGCCCTGGCTTTCCATGGGGATTATGTAGTTTTCTATATTGCCGTTTGTTGTGTAAAGATATATGGAAAGAAGGCCCCTGCCGCCGGCTTCACCGTCTTGAGCAGGTTCGGCGATTTTTCCTGAAGGATCCGCCTGAACTTTTTCTATGTTTTTTTCATAAATGCCGCGGATCTGCTCAGGCGTATAATCCCTGTCTCTGGAAATCAGCTCCACTGTGTATAAAATGTTTTTCTGACGGTCGCTTAACCGGTTCTGATGCTGTTTTTCCTGCAGGCCCGCGGCAGCGGCCGTAAGAAGCAGGCCGCAGGCAATGCACACGGCAAGGGCAAACAGCAGGGATTTTGCTTTGTCATACATGGGGTATCCTCTTTTTTATGCTCAGCCTGATATCGGTGTATTCAAGCAGCGGGGCAAACATGTTCATAAACAGGATTGCAAGCATCACCCCTTCGGGAAAAGCGGGGTTAAAAACCCTTATAAGCACCGTGAGAACGCCTATCAGTATTCCGTATATCCATTTGGCCCGGTTGGTTCCGGGCGCTGATACCGGGTCTGTAGCCATGTAGGCGGCTCCGAATGCAAAGCCTCCTGCTGCAAGATGGTAAAACGGGCTCACTGAAAACCAGGGAAGCGTATCAGAAGAGGCCAGGATGTTTAACAGAAACCCCGAGGCAAGCAGCCCGGCAATGCATCCCAGAACGATCCTGTAGCTTGCGATTCCCGCGATAATCAGCACGGCGGCACCCAGAGCGGCGCACAGAGCAGAGGTTCCGCCTATTGTGCCTGGATAATTTCCCAGCACCAGCTTTCCGAGGGTATATCCCCGGTCTGTAAGCATTTCCTGGATGCTGTTAAACGGGGCCTGAAGCTCGGTGACCGCCAGGGGGGTTGCCCCTGTTACAGCGTCGGCCGCCCTGCCTGCGCCGTTTTTTACTGCGACCCATACCGTGTCTCCCGACATCTGGGCCGGGTAGGCGAAAAATATAAATGCCCGGGCCGTAAGGGCCGGATTGAAAATGTTTCTGCCCGTGCCCCCGAATACCTCCTTTCCTATCACCACTCCAAAGCTGATGCCTGCTGCCACCTGCCACAGGGGAATGGTGGGCGGAAGGGTGAGGGGAAACAGCAGCCCGGTGACCAGGAAGCCTTCGCTTATGGGGTGTTTGCGAATTGCGGCAAACAGGATTTCCCAGAAAAGCCCGACAGCGTAAGAGACGATTATTATGGGCAGAACGATTACCAGGCCGGTGCCTATCGAGGCCGGAAGCGAGGCTGACATATCCGATGCCAGGCGTGCATGATACCCTGTATTATAGATGCCGAACAAAAGCGGCGGTATCAGGGCAAGGAGCACAAAGCTCATAAAGCGTTTCAGGTCAAGGCTGTCGCGCACCAGGGGACGGTTTTTTACGCCTTCTGCGGGAAAAAAGAAAACGTCTTCTATGGCCTCAAACAGGGGCCCGAGTTTTTCCAGACGCCCTCCGGGCTCAAAGTGTTTTCTCGGCAGGTCAAACAGTTTCCGCAGATTTTCCTCTATCCGTCCCATTATGTTATATCCGCCCCCTGAAATAGGCCTGCTTGGTATCCTGAAAAGTTTTGGTAAGTTCGATTTTCGACGGGCAGGCATAGGAACACAGCCCGCATTCAACACAGTCGAGAAGACCGTGGGAGAGGGCCTCCTCGATTTCTTCCGCAAGTATGCATTTGTAGGTGAACTGCGGAAGGATATCAACCGGGCATACCCGGGTGCAGGTACCGCAGTTCACGCATGCCCGCTTTGAGCCGTGCATGTCTGCATCCACCGGCAGGGGGCGGGGATTTAAGGCGGAAAGAAAGGTGCGCGAGCAGGAGGGCTTGCTCCACCCCGGCCTCATGAATCCGAGCAGTTCCCTTTTGCCGGATTCTTTTATCAGGGTAAGTGCGCTTTCGTAAAGTCCCAGGTAAGACTCCTGCGAAACGGTGTATCCGCGGAAAAGACCTCCTGCAACCCGCCTTGTGCCTTCTGCCTGTGTGTTTTTCCCTTCAAGTACGGAAACAGGAGCTCCTGTCCTGGTCTTTACGTACTTTCCGTTTATTTGAGGGCCGGCCACCGCGGCGGTGCGCCTTACAGGAAATACGCCTGTTTCCAGGAACTGGCCGAGCAGCATGGTGTCCTGGCCGGTGATGAACCAGGCGCGGTTCTGGGAAGGCTCGGTCTTGAAGCGGTAATGAAGCACTCCTGGCTCTTCTTCCGGGTAGCTTCCGCGCACCCGGTGGGTTACGTATTTTTCAATCTGCTGCCCCTGCAGGCTGCTGCCTGCTGCAGCCACGAAAACCGTTTCGCACAGCTTTTCCAGGGCCTTGAGCCCGGTATCAAAATAGTGTCTGTCCCTGTCGGTTCTTAAGTAAATACCCGAATGGGGATGAAACGGGTCCTGGCTGTCTGCGGCCACCCATATGGCAGCAGGGATGAGGCCCGGATCCGCGGGGCAGCGGAAGACAATATCTCTTATAAGCGGCCACATTCCAGACTTTAAAAGAATTTCGACAAGCTGCTGCCTGTCAAGCCGGTGGAGTTCATCGCCGGCATATGAGGGATGGGTTTCGTATTCTTCTGATTTGTCGAGTTTTATAACAATTTCATTTATAACCCGTCTAGGCCCGTAGACGATATCTGTAATCCGGCCGCAGCCCGGGGAAGCAAAGACTATGTCCTCGTTTTTCTTGTCCTGGTACAGGGGAGTGCCGATTTTTACCCTGTCGCCTGTACCGGCAAGAAGCCGGGCCTTTAAAAGGGGAATCCGGGAAGGCATGGCTGCCACGGTGTCAGGAAAGGGGGCATCCTCGATTTTTTCCTCCGGCCTGCCTGCGATCCGTATCCCGCAGGATATGTCGGCGGGCTGATTTTTCATTCTGCTGCCTTGTTGCTCCTTTCTTAAGAATTCAGCTTCAAAAAAGATTTTACCCCGTCTGAAAACGTCTTACGGAAGATTGCCCATCTGATCCATTATGAGAAAAAGCATTGCCACTGCTGATGTAAAGTCCATATCACAATATTATAAAATTGTTTGGCCATGAATGCAAAATCTTTGTTTCATGCGGGTCATGCTGACAAAATTCATCTTGCTTAATCCATTAAGAAATGATATTTTTACTTCATGCATAAAGACTGTCATTGGGTTTTATGTGGGGGGTATGGGGAGTTATTTGGTTAACCTGTCTAAAGTGTCAACATTTTGGCAGGGTGGTTTGCCTGTAACAAAACTGTAACGATTTTTTGTTACAATTTGTCAAAATTTGATGAAATTTGATGCACTCGTAAAAAGTCTGATTTCAGACAAACCGTTCAAGAACCGCAAAATACAAAATTTCAAGCTCCGTGCCTGGGTGGCGGAATAGGTAGACGCAAGGGACTTAAAATCCCTTGGGGCTTGAGTCCCCGTACGAGTTCGATTCTCGTCCCAGGCACCATTTATATATGCCTGAGAATCTGTCAAAAATTTAGCTGATACCACCTTGTCCTTACGCTTCCAGGTGCCTGATACCTCTGGAAATATCTCCCGTGCTGTAGAGAAGATAAAAATATTGCATTTCCAGCAGAAAAGCTTAGTTAAAATCAAAAGGCCCCGCGATGAAGCGCATAAAACCCCTTAAACTGCTGTTTTATATCAATCTGTTAATTCTTTGCCTGCTAATCGGCTACAAAGTATACCTTAACCTGTTTGCAGCCGAGTTTGAGGTGCTTCATCATGAGCAGGCTGAGCGGATAAGCAGAAAGCTGGAAGATAAAAATAGCTTCAGTTTTGCGGTCGTCGGTAATATCAACAATTCCATAGGAATTTTTGAGCGGCGAATTGTTCCGGTGCTAAATAAAGCTGATCTTGATTTCGTGGTTTCGGCCGGAAATGCTGTGAGCGGGGGAGGTGAAGACAAATACCGCGCCGTGCGGGGAACTTTGGGCAAGCTTGATATTCCTTACCTGCTCACCTTTGGTGAAAATGAAAATGAAGGATTCGGCAGCCTTCGTTTCTACGATCATTTCGGTCCTTATTTTTTCAGTTTCAGAGCAGGCAAAACCCGGCTGATTTTTCTTGACAGCACCGGTAAAACCTCCTGGCAGTGGCAGATGCAGTGGTTAAATGATCTGTTGAGCCGTGACGATTCTGTTAGTTGTTTTCTTTTTATCTGCCACCCTCCGCTTCATACCGACCAGGAGGTTCCGTTCAAAGAGAAGGAAGACTATCTCCAGCCCCCGGGATTTCGCAACGCTCTGCTCTCAGCCGTTGAAAGGCATGAAATAGACATGGTTTTTTCAGCCAATCTTTCCGTGTACTCGGAGCAGGTGCTCGGCAATACACACTTTATTACCACAGGCGGTGCAGGTGGTTTGGTGCTGAACAACGAAACCAGCTTCTACCATTTTGTAAGGGTCGATGTGGGCGAAAACGGCAAAGCAAGTCCGAAGCTAAAGCGTCTTGAGCTTGGCCAGCATCCGATACTAAAGCAGCTTGAGAGCCTGTGGCTGTTTATACATTCACTGTTTTATGTCGGCTATTTAAACTTTATCCTGCTGGTAAGCGTGCTTCTTCTGATAACCATCAAGCTCTACAATGCTGTTTTTGTGGAAAAAGACTATTATCCGGATTATGACATTGATCCCGGGCCGTGGTTAAACAAACCTTTGCGGGTGGCAATGTTTACCAACAATTATCTGCCTTTCATAGGTGGAGTACCGCTTTCTATTGAAAGACTGCGCAAAGGACTTTCCAGCCACGGGGATCAAGTGCTGGTAGTGGCCCCAAACTATCGTGAGCAGACAGAACAGGAAGAACACGTTATAAGAGTTCCCTCAGTGCTGACCATGGGAAAAAAGGGGGAGTTCCGCATAACAAATATTTTCCTTCCACGGATATACAGGCAGGTCAAAAATTTCAAACCCGATATTATTCATCTTCATCACCCTTTCTGGATGGGCTCCCTGGGGTTGTTTGTCGCCCGCCGTTTAAAGGTGCCGGCAGTCTACACCTACCATACCAGACTGGAAGAATACGCCCATTTTGTGCCCTTGCCGGGCATCCTGTTCCGCAATCTTATTTCCCATGCAATGGTAAAGCGCTTTGCCAACAAATGTGACACCATTATACTGCCCACCTACTCAACCCAGGAATATTTGCGGATTATAGGAGTGACGACCCCTGCATTTGTGCAGCCCACAGGTATTGATTATAAACGCTTCAGGCAGGTAAGCGACCAGGAAGTAAGTGAGTTGAAAGAATCGCTGGGTATCGGTGATGAGCGGGTATTTGTAAGTGTTTCGCGCCTGTCAAACGAGAAAAATATTGATTTTATGATTGATGCCATCAATACTCTGCGTAAACAGACAGATGTGAAATTTCGTTTTCTGATGATCGGCCAGGGCCACCAGCGCGACAGACTGCAACAGCGCATTGAAAGTCTCGGGCTTGAAAACGAGTTTATCCTGATCGGCAGTGTGGCGCCGGATGATATGCCGAGGTGGTACCACCTGGGCGATGCCTTCCTGTTTGCGTCCAAATCAGAAACCCAGGGCATGGTCATACTTGAGGCAATGGCAGCCGGACTGCCCGTGGTGGCCGTTCGTTCCAGCGGTATTGACGACGTGATCAGAAATGGCTTCAACGGATTTAAGACACCGGAAAAGCAGGATCAATGGTGTAAAAGGGTCAAGCAGATTCTCGAAGATGACGGCCTTAGAAAAGAGCTCTCGAAAAATGCACTGAAGTTTGCAGGGGAGTACTCGGTGGAGCAATTTACCGAAGATTTGCGTCAAATATACGGCTTTACCCTGGCCAACGTGGCTGAGAAGAAGAAACCAAAAGGGTTTTTCCCGGGGACAAGTAAATAAAGGAGATAATACAAAAATGCGAAAACTGTTCCCGGGCCTCTTGCTGGTTTTTATTTTGTTTGCATGCAGCAGCCCGACGCAAAATCTTCAGGCAAATGCTATGGATACAATGACAAAAAAGACAGTGATACTTGTTCATGGTTACGGTAAAGGCCCGGGAGATATGAGCCGACTTGCGGGTTTTCTTAAAGAAGCGGGATACAGGACCGAAGGAGTCAATCTGCCCCTAACCTTTGAGCGGGTAGAGGAGGCCGCTGAGGTCTTTGCCAAAGAGGTGAACTCTGTTCTGGAGGATTTGCCTGAAGATGAAACAATTGCAATGGTTGGCCACAGCACCGGGGGAGTGATAATAAGGTATTTTCTGGCGCATTCCGCTGATCGGCGCCGTGTGGATCATGCCGTGCTGATCGCCACGCCAAATAAGGGGAGCAGGCTTGCGGAAAAAATAGGGGAATTTTCCGATTTGCTGGTGGAAACATTTGCAACCCTTGATTCTCTCAGGCCGGAAAATATCTCAAGGCTTGAACTCTACGACAGCGGGGAGATCCCGATCGGGGCCATTGCAGGGAACAGGGAGGACCTGACCCTGGGCGGGCTGCTGGAAAAAGAAAATGACGGCAGGGTAGAGGTCGACTCTGTCTATTATCAGGGACTGGATGATTTTATAATTGTTCCGTTCAATCACAATGAAATCCATCACAAAAAGGAAACAGCAGAGCTTGTGAGCCGTTTTATTGAGACCGGTTCATTTATGCCCTGATTTTCGGGTTTTAAAACAATCACATAAAACGCGGAGGAAACATGATTACCACTCTTGTTTTACTGGGCATTATTGTTTTGCTGATAATTGTTACCGTGGGTCTTTACAACAACCTGGTGACTCTGAAAAACCGCTTTAAAAACGCCTTTTCTCAGATAGATGTACAATTGAAGCGTCGCTATGACCTGATTCCCAACCTTGTGGAAACAGCAAAAGGTTATATGAAGCATGAGCGCGAAGCCCTGGAAGCAGTTATTCAGGCCAGAAACAGCGCCCTGAATGCCAGCGACAAAGCCGCGCAGGATCCGGGGGATCCTTCGGCCATGCAGGCCCTTTCCGGGGCCGAGGGCTCGCTTGCCGGCGCCCTGGGCCATATTTTCGCCCTGGCTGAAAGTTATCCGGACTTGAAGGCCAATCAGAACATGCTTGCCCTGCAGGAAGAACTTGCCTCAACTGAAAACAGGATAGCTTTTGCCAGGCAGGCTTTCAACGACGCGGTCACCCGTTACAACATCGCTCGTGAAAAGTTTCCAAACAGCATTGTTGCAGGTATCTTTAATTTCGCTCCTGCTGAGCTGCTTGAATCCACTGAAACGGCAGAAGAGAAAAAAGCGCCCCGGGTGGCTTTCTGAGGAAGATATGGACTTTTTTGCACAACAGGACAAGGCCAGGTCAAGGACCTTTTTGCTGGTGGTCCTTTTTATGCTTGCGGTCGTTTTTGTGATTTTCGCGGTCTACGCCGCTGTCATGGCCGCCCTTCTTTTGTTTAACCCCGTACTTTTTGATTTCTACAATCCGAAATTGTTTCTCATAATTGCCGGTATTGCTATTGCGGTCATCGGTGTAGGCACTCTTATTAAAATCAGGGCGCTTTCCGGGGGAGGAAGCTATGTGGCTGAAAGTCTGGGAGGAAAGGTTTTGAAACCCTCGACCAGGGATCCTGACGAGCGCAGGGTGATAAACGTGGTCGAAGAGATGGCCATAGCCTCGGGAACTCCTGTGCCACTGGTATATCTTTTGGAAAACGAGGATAGCATAAATGCTTTTGCCGCGGGTTTTACCCCTAACGACGCGGTTATCGGCGTTACCGGAGGCTGCTGCCACAGGCTTACCAGAGAGGAACTGCAGGGGGTAATAGCTCATGAGTTCAGCCATATTTTAAACGGGGATATGCTGCTTAACATCAGGTTAATGGGGCTGCTGGGCGGGATAATGGCTATCGCCGGGGCCGGAAAGTCGGTTTTTCGGGGATACGCGCCCCGTTATCGATATCGCAGCGCCGGCAGGGGCGGCAGGGGGCTCGTGCAGGTATATGTTATTGCATTTTTCCTTATCGTGGCGGGATATATGGGGGTTTTACTGGGCCGGCTTTTCCAGAGTGCTGTTTCCCGTCAGCGTGAATATCTTGCCGATGCTTCGGCGGTTCAGTTCACCCGGAGCACCGGCATTGCCGATGCGCTGAAGAAAATCGGCGGGTTGAGCGCGGGTTCAAAAATAAAATCCCCGGCAGCAGACGAGACCTGCCACATGTTTTTCGGCAAGGCCGTGAGCTCGCTCTTTGCAACACATCCGCCTCTTATCAAAAGGGTCAAAAAGATCGAGCCGTGTTTTACAGGCGATTTTGACACGGCAGTCACCGTGGCCGGCCAAGCGTTCACCTCAGAGGGACAGAGCAGACTTTCTCCTTCCGGAGTTGCTCGGGATGTGTCAAGTGAAGCAGGCACTGTGGCCGATAATGTCGGCAGAATCACGCCCGAAAATATTACCCGCGGTGCCTCCATCCTTGCCGCTCTGCCCGAATCGGTAAGGAAGGAAACCGAAGATATTCTTGGCGCCGGTGCACTTGTTTGCGCCCTTATTATTGACAGGGACCCGGACGAAAAAGAAAAGCAGAAGGAAATTCTTCGCAAATCGGCTTCTTTACAGCTTTTAAGGCAGGTTGAAATCATGGAAAAACCTGTGCAGGACCTTGAGCCTGAGCTGAGACTGCCGCTTGTTGATATCGTGATTCCCACGCTTCGGCAGATGTCTCATGAGCAGTTCGAGGTTTTCAAAGAACAGATCAGATTGCTTGTAAAGGCTGACAGCAAGATAACCCTTTTTGAATTCTGTCTCCAGGAGGTTGTCATCCACCGTCTGGGAGCCGCTTTTGCCGGGGGCAAATCAAGGATTCTTTATAAAAGAATTGAACCTCTGAAAAAAGACGCCCTGCTGCTGCTTGCGGCCCTGGCCCGGGTCGGCCACAAAGACGGTACCTCTGCCGGCAAGGCGTTTGAGGCGGCTCTCTCGATTCTGCCTGTAAAAAGAAAAGACATTGAAATGCCGGAAAAAGTCTCTCTTAATGATCTGCACACCGCCCTTAAACGGTTCTCGGCCGCTTCCTACGGGGTAAAGAAAGCTATTTTCGATGCCTGCTGTCAGTCTGTCCTCTGCGATGGGAAGGTGGAACTCCGAGAGGCCGAACTCCTGCGTGCAGCTGCAGCCGCAGTTGATATTCCGGTTCCGCCTTTTATGATGAATTTATAGAACCTCAGTTTAGATAGAAACAATACATGCCGATAACGCGGGCTTGTAAACAGGGTGCGGAAAATTTTTATGAAATCAGGTTTCGTCATAGTTTTCCTGGCTGCTTTGCTTCTGATCCCGGGGGGATTTTCAGTCTCGGCAAAGCCTGTTTTTAAATCCTCCGGAACGGAAGCAGGTATGGTACGGTTGATTCGGTCCGACGAGGTCCCGGATTTCTATCCTCCTCAATGGCGCGATAACAGGCTTTTTTTCTCCGGACACAGTAAAGACGGCGGTTTTGAAGTTTCTGAAATGAATCCGGTTTCCGGGAGAAAGGAAACAGTAGTTTCCGGTGTGAGGGGGGCAAAGTGGATTGCCCGGAGTGATAAGTATTTTGCCCTCAGCCAACAGGGCGGGTCCGGAGATTTGCTGATGTTGTTTGACAGGAAAACCAGGGAGAAAATTGCTCAGATAAAGTATAAAAGTCCTGTTAAATGGGGGGAAATCATTGACGGCCGTCTTGTTGTTATTTCCGGTTCGCACCAAAAAGTCAATGATGCGGTTTTTTTTAGCCTGCCTGACCTTGAAGTCAATGAATCAAAAAAGATAGATGATTTTAACGAAATACGCTCTTGGAAAGACAGATATGTGGCCGCTGGAAAACGTGTCACTGTTTATGACAGGGATTTTAATAAAATAGCATGCTCGGAGAATCTTTATAAAGCCGGATCGGAAAAGGGCAATTTTTGTGAAACCGGCCCTGTAAGTATATGCTGTGATAAGGCGGTTGTGGCTGCAGGGTGCGGGAATATATTTATTTACAGCCTTCCGGCGTTGATATTGGAAAATGCAATCCCTTCTTTCTGCGGCTCGCCCGCACTGGCTGCCGGAGATGGGCTGATTTTCGCCGCACCCAGTTATCAGCAGGGAAAGCGTTGCCATACGCGTGTTTTTGACTTAAATACCGGACAGCTTCTTTCTGTCCTTCCGGTAGAGGCCACCGAGCTTTTTACCGCTGATGATAAAATAGTTGCTTTTGTGAGAAGGCCTGGGGGAAAAGCCGAAATCAGGGCCTATGAGTATGACGCCGGGCGCTTAAGGGACAGGCAAAGGCGTATAAACGAAGCTCGGCGGGCTTATGAAAAAGCATCAGTTATTATGGAGCAAAACGAGGACCTGTATAAAGCACTGGATGTCCTTGATCTTTCTCCTGCAATGGGACTGGTGAAAGAAGACGGGCTTTCCGAAGATGTCATGGATATTTTGTTTCAATACGGAATCTGGCTGAGCGAGACCTATGACCAGTATGAGAAGGCAAAGCCGGTTTTCGAATTTCTTGAAAAGCATGTGCAGAACAAAGAGGTTGACCCGTATCTTTCGGTTGTTGAGCTGAAGGAAAAGATAATGCGCGGGGAATGCGGCCGGAAAAGCGTCGGCGAACAAGTCCTGCATACGCCTTTTGGAGAGAAACTGGCTTTGGGCAGCCCGGCCGCGCTTAAGCAGAAGGTTGATTTCGGGGAATTTCCAAGGCTGTTTAAGTTTTACGGAGACAAAATATATGTGGGGCGACGGGGAAGAAGAAAGGGGCATTCATATACTGATTCAGCCGTTAGCCTGGCTGTTTTGGACAGAAAAACACTTTCGCTTATCAGGCAAACCGATATTGTTTCTTATGATTCAGAGTATCAGGACTATATACGCGATATAGCCGTTGATGACAGCTACATATACGTATCTCTCGGAGGCAGGGAGGGTGATGGTGACAGAATAAATTTTGTTATCCTTGACAGAAGAAGTTTGGATGTTCTGGAAAAGCTTCACATAGACAGTTTTATGGATGTGAGGATCACAGGGCCGCCGTATTTTTTCAATCCCGGGATGTTCTGCAGCACTTTTGAGCGCGACAGGGTGAGCAGAAGGGATCTTTATAAATACGAATGCGTGGACGGCAAATTTGTGCCTGTCAAATACGTAATAAAACAGGGGCGGGAGTTAGAGCCTTCAGCAGCCACGGAAAATTATCTGGTTGTGGAGGATACATCCCCCGGTGACAGGGATGTTTTCCGTTTTTATCATATGCGGGAAAAAAAGGAGCCCATAACGTTTGACGCACACTCCGGTTATAATGTTGTTTCCCTGCCGGGGCGGGATGAAGTTTTGCTGAAGGGGTTTGACGAAGATAAAATTTCCTTTTCCGTTTTTGATATACCAAACAGGGAAAACAGGAATATAATACGGCTCAAATCGGTTTTTAAAAGAAGAACACCGGTTGCAGCAGCCGGGGAAAAGCACATTTTCATCGGCTACGGCCGGGATCTGATAATTATTGATATTGATAGGCATGAGGTTGTCAAATATATCTGCGGATTTATTGAAGAGGGATTTGCGGACAACGGCAACGGAAGCGATGCCAACCAGATAGTCAGGATTATTATAGATGACAACAGACTTATCGCATTAACACTTTCGGGGATTAATTCCAGGATAGTTGAATGGGAAAA
>JBKHFD010000024.1:0-21455 GCA_046540355.1 Desulfobacterales bacterium | reverse complement strand
TACGGCCTGGACGAGCACTATTTCAGAATTTCCTTAAAAGACCCGGAAACAAACAAATATGCTGCCGGAATAATTGCCCGTTACGCCGGAGATGTCTAGCATATTGCTTTACATATAAAAATCATTCCGTTATTATATTATTTACAAATAATAATTAAGCTTTTATGCTGACTTTCTGAAGTTTACGGAGGTATTGGCAAAAACTGTGTCTACCCGATTATTCCACACACAAAAAAACCATGAAAATATTATCCCAAATCGAGATTAAAGGGTTTAAAAGTATAAAAGACTTACAGATACTTCAACTGGACAGGATCAACGTACTTATAGGGGCCAACGGGGCGGGGAAATCGAATCTAATCTCCTTCTTTCGTATGCTTTCCTGGATGCTTGGCGGTACCGGCAATCTGCAGGTCCATATACAAACCCACGGTGGTGCAGGCAGCTTTCTGTTTGAAAACCCGCAGGTAACCACCAGAATCAAAGCGGGATTAACCTTTCAAACCTCCGCCGGAGTTAATGAATATCTTTTTGAATTGGTACATGCAGCAAGAGACACACTGATTTTTGCTGACGAGCGGTACCGCTTTTCCCGCACCGAACTAGGAGGAGAGGCCGAATGGACTCAGCTGGGAGCGGGGCACAAAGAAGCCGCCATTCTCGAACGGGAAGACCAAACAGCGGGTGTAATCCTTTCAATGCTGAGAGGATGCGTGGTATACCAGTTCCACAACACTTCCGGAAACGCGCGTATCAGGCAGTATTGGAATGTTGACGACAACAGGTTTCTCAAAGAGGACGGTGCCAACATAGCTCCGTTCCTGTTACGACTGAGGCAACAAAATCCTACATACTATAGACGTCTTCTGGAAACAGTCAAAGACATTGCCCCGTTCTTCGATGATTTTGTCCTTGAACCAGACAACCATAAACTGCTTTTGCAGTGGAGAGAAAAGGGAAGTGATGTCGTTTTCGGTCCGCATCAGGCTTCAGACGGAACCTTGCGCATGATAGCACTCGTCAGCCTGCTGCTCCAGCCAGAGGAAGATCTGCCTCCTGTAATAATAATAGATGAACCCGAGTTGGGCCTTCATCCCTATGCAATCAATATTATCGCCGGTCTTATTCAAAGCGTTTCATTTCATACACAAGTTATTCTGGCCACTCAATCCACCGCATTTGTAGATCAGTTTGAGCCTCAGGATATTCTTGTTGTGGAACGCAAAAACAGAGAAAGTATTTTTAAACGGTTTGACTCACAATCCCTTTACGAATGGCTTGAGGAATATTCCCTTTCTGAACTCTGGGAAAAGAATGTCTTCGGGGGGAGGCCCTGAAAATGATCCGCCTCCATGTAGTTGCAGAAGGTCAGACAGAGGAGGCTTTTGTAAAGAGGATTCTCAGCCATCATCTGGGATTTTTCGATATTACCACCGATGTCAGATGCGTACAGACCAGCAAAAAACACGGCAAAAAGTATCGAGGCGGCCTCCGCAGCTACGAACAGATCAAGAGCGACCTGCTGAAATGGCTGAAAGAAGATCACAGCCCTGAAGCACGATTTACAACAATGATTGATCTATACGGGTTACCCGGAAATTTCCCTGCAATCTCTACTGCCATCAAAACAAATTATCCCGGCAAAAAAGTCGATTTCCTGGAAAAAGCTTTTGCAGACGACATTGGAGATAAAAGGTTTATCCCCTACCTCCAGCTTCATGAATTCGAGGCTCTGATATTTGTTGATCCTACAAAACTCGAACTGGAATTTATTGGAAAAAGGAGACCGATTGAAAACCTGTTGAACATTAAAAATCAGTTCCCCGCTCCGGAGGATATTGACGAGGGGACGGAAACAGCTCCATCCAAACGAATTATCAAGGAGATTCCTGAGTACGAGGGCCGCAAGGCAAGCGCAGGTCCCAGAATAGTTGAGGCAATTGGCTTGAAAAACATATGCATGTCCTGTAAACACTTCCGGAATTGGCTTCAAAAATTAGAACAACTTGGAAAATGAGTCCTCACAAACGGTCCTGACTTATTTCTGAAACCCGGTGAACTGC
Source organism: Desulfobacterales bacterium (assembly GCA_046540355.1). Lineage (GTDB taxonomy): Bacteria > Desulfobacterota > Desulfobacteria > Desulfobacterales > Desulfosalsimonadaceae > Desulfosalsimonas. The sequence goes on along the minus strand of JBKHFD010000024.1, from coordinate 19,392 downwards.
TGAATCGCATATAAAAGAACGTAATAAAATGGAGCCTGTTGCATCCTGGTATATTATTTTGGCGGCCCTGGGGCTGGATCTGATCCTCGGCGATCCCCGATGGCTGCCCCATCCGGTTCGCCTCATGGGTCTTGCCGCAGAACGCGGGGAAGTGTTTTTCCGCGGACTGGTAAAAAATCAGTTTACTGCGGGCCTGGCATTTGCGGCAGCCCTGATCCTGGGCGCCTTTTTTTTAACAGCAGGGGCTGTTTTTCTGGCCGGCCTGCTTCATCCTGCAGCGGCCGTGATCCTTGAAATCCTGCTCATATACACGTGTATCAGCCCGAAATGCCTGTATAAAGAGGCAGTAAAAGTGCATGCCGCACTTGCCGCAGGCGACCAGGAAAAGGCCCGGGGCCTTGTTGCAATGCTTGTATCCAGGGACACCGACCAGATGAACGAGGAGCAGATCTCCAGGGCGGCGGTTGAAACAGTGGCGGAAAACTTTGTGGACGGTGTGGTGTCCCCGGTTTTTTTTGCCGTTTTGCTGGGGGCGCCGGGGGCTGTTGCCTTTAAAATGATCTCAACCCTTGACTCCATGGTCGGCTACAGAACAGAGAAGTACGAAAAATTCGGAAAAGCATCCGCCCGGGCAGATGACGCTGCCAACTGGATTCCTGCCAGGCTTTCGGTCCCGGTCATATCCCTTGCCGCGGCCCTGCTTTTTAAAACCGGCAAAAGGACCTTTGCTGCTGCCGCAGCAGAGGGACGAAACCACAAAAGCCCCAATGCCGGATACCCGGAAGCGGCATTTGCAGGAGCCCTTGGAGTACGGCTTATAGGCCCGGGAATCTATCACGGCCGGCTTGTTGAAAACCCCTGGATAGGTGCCGGCTTCCCCCTGCCCGGCCCGAACCACATCATGTCAGCGGCCCGGCTGATGCTTGCATCAACAGTAATTGCCGCCCTTGCATCAACCGCATGTTTATGGATGCTCTAATACAGCTCCACCCTGTTTCTGCCGCTTCTTTTCGCCCGGTACAGGGTCCGGTCAACTCGTCCCAACAGTTGATCCATGCTTTCTTCCGGCTGATGTTCAGCCACTCCGAAGCTGCAGGAGATTCCGCCTGACACCGACAGATCCCGCTCATTTATCGAGCGGCGGAGGTGTTCGGCCAATATGGCTGCCCCCTTGTCCGAAGTATCAGGACAGATAATTAAAAACTCCTCTCCACCCCAGCGGCCGAGGTTGTCAGCCTTCCTTACACTAACCTTTAAAAGCCCTGCGATCTGCCTTAAAACATCATCTCCTGCCTGGTGGCCGTATGAATCGTTGACTTCCTTGAAATTATCCACATCTATCATGATCACTGAGAAAGGCCTGCCGGTGCGCTGAGTCCGTCTGATTTCGCTTTGCAAAAGATCCTCGAGCTTCATCCGGTTAAAAATGCCGGTCAGCTTGTCTGTTACAGAAAGCCTTTCCAGTTCCAGGCTCTTGGTTTCCAACTTCTTATGGGCTGTTCCGAGCTGTATGTTTAAACGTGCGAGTTTCCGGTTCCAGAAGATAAACAGGACAATGAGAAAAGATCCGGCCGCCAGGATCTGTATTAAAAGAACAGTGTCTATTCCTTTATCATACCTGATAGACAGCCATTTCCCGGTAATCCGGCTCACTTCCCGCTCGGACAATGACTCCAGGGCCTTGTTCATAATGGAATTCAATTCCGGATCTTCTCTGCTGATGCCCAGGCGCAGGTATTCCTTGTATGGAGTCTGCCCGGCGATTTTTAAATCATAAAGACCGAGCTCATGGATTGCATAGCTTACACGGTGCAGACTGCCGATTGCAAAGTCTGCTTTTCCTTCGGCCACGCTCTTCAGGGCACTGTTAAGATCGGAATAAAACTGAAGCGAAATTTGAGCAAAACCCTCTTCAAGATAACCTGCAATAGGATCACCCTTTTCTATTGCCAATCTATTGCCTTCAAGAGAATGCAGGTCAGGTATATACGGCTGGGCATTGCCTGCCACTATCACGCTTACTGATTCCATATACGGTTTTGAAACAACAAAACCGATCTCTTCGCTGTTATTTTGGGATACGGCTGAAAGAAGATCGCATCTGCCTTCTTCCATGGCCTCAAGGCTTTCCTGCCGGCTTTCCGTGGGCAGGACCCGAATCGGGACCCCGGTTCTTTCCGCCAGCAGTTCAATAATATCGGATGCAATCCCCCTGTAAGCGCCTTCTGAATCTATTTCCTCGAAAGGCGGTCGCTCCGGGTGGACGCAGATACGCAGGTATTGCTTTTCCTCAAGCCATTGACGCTCTTTGGGGGTCAACACTATCCCCGGTTTTTCAGATCCGGGAACCTGCCGATCCAGCCACCGTCTGTAAAGCGCGGATTTTTCCTCCCGGCTGACACTGTCCATGGCCTTTTGCAGAATATTGCGCAGAATTATGCGATCCCTGGCCACTCCTATGGATACCGGCGTATTGCCGAAAAGACCCGAACCCATAAGCGGCATGCTGTTTAGATCCGTAAGGAAGTGCTTGTTGATAAGATAGTCGGATACCGGCTTTTCAGACAAAGCGGCATCAACCTTTCCAGAAGATACCGCTTTAAGGCAGCTAAGGGTGTCTTTTTCAGCTACTACCTCGACTTCAGGATGATGCCGGTTCAATAACTCCTGATAGTAAAAAGCCTCAGGAACTGCAATTTTTTTGCCTGCCAGCTCGTCTAATCTGGTATAATGTTGTTTTCCCCTGCGCGCAACTATACCGGAGAAGATTGTCAAATAAGGATCTGTAAATGCTATTGTCCTCTGCCGGTCAGGGGTTTCCACTACATCTATAAGACAGTCAATATCGCCGCTCTGAAGCCCTTCCATGAATTCTCCCCAATGGGAACCGGTGACAAATTCGGGCTCCATGCCCAGTTTTCCTGCAAGAAGCTCAATATAATCAACGCTAAACCCCCTGGGTTTGCCCCTTTCAACAAAATTAAACGGCGGCCAGTTTCTTAAATTATCCACCCTGAGCACGGGATGCTTTCGCAAAAAGACCTTTTCCTCGGTTGTCAGATCAGGAACACCGGTCTGCTCGACAGGAATCCATTTTTCGGCCAGTTCCACCTTTTCCCTGTCTGTAACCGTATCCATGGCCTTATGAAGGATGTCTCCCAGCAGGTGAAAATCCTTGCGTACCGCAATATGAAGACCCTGGGGGCCGAGCCCGGAAGCCCTGCTCTCACCGCAGATCCGCAGACTGCCCAAAAAACGCGTTGTCATAAGATAGGCCACTGTTCCAAGATAGCCTATATAAGCGTCTGCCTCGCCGTATACGACCGCCTCCAGCCCCTGCAGGGCGTTTTGAACCTGGAATATATCAATTTCGGGATAAAATTCCCTAAGCACCTCTTCCTGCTTATAACCCTTTGCCGCGGCCACGGTCCTGCCTTTAAGGTCTTCAACTGTATGTATTGACCGATCCTCCTTCAGAACGACGATAACATAGGGCAATTCCAGGTAAGGCTCTGTAAAATGCATGTAGCGGTCCCGGCTCTCGGTCTTCCACAGACACGGCAGAAGATCTATCTTGCCGTCCCTGAAAAGACCCAGCAGCTCAAACCAGGTATAACCGTTGATATATTCAAATGAAATGCCCAGCCGCCTCCCTAAAAGCTCCAGGTGATCAATGGCATATCCCTTGGGACGCCCGTGCTCACTGAAGTCAAAAGGCGGCCAGTCCTCTTCGTTGCCAACCCTTATAACAGGATGATTTTCCAGAAAGGCTTTTTCTTCAGGGGTCAGATTTATTACCTGTGCAGCCGGCTCCTGCCCCACGAGGCTCCATTCCTGACCCGCAGAACCGCTGTCAAGAGCAAAAACATGATTGCCCGGTAAACAAAGAACAGCAAAAAATATAAGGAATAAGGCCCTCAGGCATAAAAACCCGTTCATATTTTTCTTCCATTGTCAAAGAAAACATTTGTTAGTATGCGATACCAAAATTCTGATCAACGGTCAATTAAAAGAAGAATTATGTCAAGGACTTTAAAGTCTTTATAAAAACAAAGCCTTACCTGTAAACCGATTTAAAATGAAAATTTTTATATTAGTCCTGTTAATATTTTAAGATTAAAACGGGCTATATAAACGGTAAACTAAGGTTAATTATCTAAAAATAATTACTTTTATTTTTCAGTTACCGCCCCTAATAATAAAACCGGTAGGCTTACAATGAAAAGAACACTCGTTTATGCTGTTATTCTTCTTGCGGCTGCTGCGGCATTAAACGGCTGAGAATACACCAGGATGAAGTCCCAGGAAAGGCATGTAACGAATTATTTTTAAACCCGATCCCCGGGCTTAAAGCAATAATTCAGTATTTCATGTTATGATTTTGGTTGAACCCAAATACAATCTGATGTTAATATAATAAGATTGTTCTTTTTGGTGCGATAAATACATAAGGAAAAAGCAAAAGGGGAGAAGCAATGGCTCAATTTATCACCAACCGGCGCGATATTGATTTTGTACTGTTTGAACAGTTTGATACCGAATCACTGACAAAACATGAAAAATACGCTGAATTCAACCGGAAAACAATTGATCTTATAATCAACGAAGCAAGAAATTTTGCAATTAAGGAGCTTTTGCCGACCAACGCGGAAGGTGACAGGCAGGGCGTTTCCTTTGAAAACGGCGTGGTCAAAGTACCCGAATGCTATCACCGGCCGTATAAACTTTACCTGGAAGGCGAATGGACGTCGCTTAGCGAACCCGTGGAACAAGGCGGCCAGGGCATGCCGCCCATTGTGGCACGGGCGGCTTACGAATACCTGGTCGGCGGCAATTACTGCTGCGTCAATTACGCCAATTTCGGCCACGGCACGGGTAAAATGATACAGCTTTTCGGAACAGAAGATCAAAAAAAGCTTTTTGTGGAGAAACTCTACAAGGGCGAATGGACGGGCGGAATGCTTCTAACAGAAGCGGAAGCAGGATCGGATGTGGGGGCGCTTACCACTGAAGCGGTTAAAAACGAGGACGGCACCTACAGCCTTACAGGCACCAAGATATTTATCACCAACGGGGAGCATGATCTTTCCGAAAATATAATTTCGCCTGTTCTTGCAAGAATTCCCGGCTCACCTCCGGGCACCAAGGGAATATCAATTTTTATCGTCCCCAAATACTGGGTAAATCCTGACGGCTCGCTTGGCGACCGAAACGACATTGTCTGCACCGGGATTGAAGAAAAAATGGGAATACACGGAAGCGCCACCTGCACCATGGCGCTTGGAAGCAAGGGGCAGTGCAAAGGTCTTCTGCTGGGCGAGGAAAACAAGGGCATGAGGATCATGTTCCACATGATGAATGAGGCCAGGCTCGGGGTGGGATTCCAGGCTTTTACCTCTGCTGCGGCTGCCTACCAGTATGCCGTAAATTATGCCAAAGAACGCGTCCAGGGACGGGATATCACTGCCGGCAAAGACCCCAACACACCTGCCGTGCCTATTATCAGACACCCGGATGTTCGCCGCATGCTCATGTGGATGAAGTCGTATACTGAAGGAATGCGAAGTTTCGTATATTACACTGATCGCGCCATGACTCAGCTGGCCCTGACTGAAAAAGATGAGGAACATCAGTATTATCAGGGGCTGATCGATCTGTTTACCCCCCTTGTAAAGGCATTCTGCGCCCAGCGCTCCTTTGATGTATGCGTCCAGGCCATGCAGGTCTATGGAGGATACGGCTATACAAAGGAATATCCTGTGGAGCAGCTGGTGCGCGATGTCAAGATTACTTCCATATATGAAGGCACAGACGGCATCCAGTCCATGGATCTGCTGGGCAGAAAAATAGCAATGGACGGGGGGAAAGCTTTCGGCAACTTCATGAAAGAAGTTCATGAGACAATTTCCCGGGCCCGGGAGAACGAAACAATGACAGAGATGGCCGGTTTCCTGGAAAAAGCCGCAGGGCGGCTCTCGGAGGTCTGCACGAACCTTGCCAAGACCACTGCAACCCAGGATGTCAAGCGCGCCTTTGCCCATTCGTTTCCCTTCCTTGAGGCCACGGGCGATGTAATAATGGGATGGATGCTTCTGTGGCGCGCTTCCGTTGCTGCAGAAAAGCTTGAAAAAGGGGCAAAGGCCAAAGACAAGGCTTTTTACAACGGCCAGATCACAACCGCTGATTTCTTTATTAACACGGTGCTCCCGGAAACGATCGGGAGAATGGATTCCATTGACCGGATGAATGCGGCCGCAGTGGAAATGGAAGAAGACGGATTCGGAAGCTGACATAATAGGGGGGCGCCCTTCAATGCTCTATCAAAATAGGCCCTTCTGAATTTTATCGGAAAGCAAACCAGCCCTGATTCAATTCCGGGACTTTATAACAGGAGTATAAGCTGTTGAGCTGTACAGCAAGAAATGAAAAATTGCGAAATATCGCTATCATAGCCCACGTGGATCACGGCAAAACCACCCTGGTGGATGCCATGTTCAGGCAAAGCGGCATGTTCCGGGAAAACCAGGCCGTGGAAGAACGGATCATGGACAATATGGATTTGGAACGGGAGCGGGGGATCACAATTGCAGCCAAAAACTGCTCTGTCGCATGGAACGGCGTTCGCATCAACATCATCGATACCCCCGGCCATGCGGATTTCGGCGGCGAAGTTGAACGCGCACTTTCCATGGCTGACGGAGCACTGCTGCTTGTTGACGCCTCAGAGGGTCCCCTGCCCCAGACGCGGTTTGTTCTGAAAAAAGCCCTTGAAGCCGGCCTGGACATCATTGTTATAATAAACAAGATAGACAGGAGCGATGCAAGGCCGGATGAAGTCCTGGACGAAATCTACGATCTTTTCATCGATCTGGATGCACAAGAGCATCAATTGGATTTTACCTGCCTTTATGCCATAGGCCGGGACGGGGTGGTTAAAAAAGAAATAAGCGAGCAAACAGATAACCTCCATATACTGTTTGACACCATTGTTTCAAAAATCTCCCCCCCTTCATACAGCCCGGAGAAACCCTTTCAGATGCTGGTCTCGGATCTGGGCTATTCAGACTACCTGGGCCGCCTGGCGGTGGGCCGGGTGGAAAACGGAAATGTAAAGGCAAACGACCAACTGGTATGCATCAACCGGGAAAACCATTTAGTGCCGCTTAAGGTAACACACCTGCAGGTCTACCTGGGAACCTCGCTTCAGCCCGTGGAATCCGCACAGCCTGGAGACATAGTAATACTGTCAGGAATTGAAAACGTTGCCATAGGAGACACGGTCTGCACGCGCGAACATCCGGTAGCCCTTGAACGCATAAATGTGGATGAACCAACAATCTCCATGGTTTTCACCACGAGCGACTCGCCCTTCAGCGGAAAAGAGGGGAAATACATCCAATCCACAAAAATCAGGGAAAGACTCGTAAAGGAAACACTTATTAACGTGGCCATCCGCATGGAAGACACAGAGAGCAGGGACAGGTTCGTGGTAAAAGGCCGAGGTGAATTCCAGCTTGCCATCCTGATTGAAACCATGCGGCGGGAAGGTTTTGAATTCTGCGTGGGACGCCCTGAGGCGATATTTAAATACGAAAACGGCGTAAAACTTGAACCCATTGAAAACCTTTTCATAGACTGCGCTGAAAATTACATGGGAGTGGTGACTGAAAAGCTGTCCTTGCGAAAGGGCAAAATGACCGGACTGGCCAACAACGGCTCCGGCCGTGTAAGGCTGGAATTTTCCGTGCCCGCAAGAGCGCTCGTAGGCTATCGCGACGAGTTTTTAACAGACACCAGGGGAACTGGAATAATGAACGCAGGCTTTGCCGGATATGAACCCTATAGAGGAGACTTTCCAGACCGTTTTACAGGCTCAATTATCGCGGACCGGCAGGGTGCGGCAGTGCCTTACGCCCTGTTTAACCTGGAGCCTCGCGGCACACTCTTTATATCGCCTGGAGAGTCCTGTTATGAAGGCATGATAATAGGAGAGCACAGCAAGGAAGTTGACATCAATGTAAACCAGTGCAAGGAAAAAAAGCTTTCAAATGTGCGGGCTTCCGGAAAGGATGATGCGGTAACACTGTCTCCTGTTAAACCCATGACTATTGAACACGCGATTAATTTTATACGCTCCGATGAACTGGTTGAAATCACACCAAAATCCATCCGCCTCAGAAAAGCTGTGCTTCAGGCTGCCAGGCGCCGCAATCGCCTCAGCCGGTCCGCATAAAAGTCGGGCACCCGGCGGCCGCGGCTTTGTAAAACGTACATGCCACATTCCTGAATTCTTTTTTGTTAATCGGAAAGCACATGCTTAACATTTAAATTGTTGAAAAGCTAAAAAAGATTAAAGGGAGGACTTTTTATGGCACCTCTTATTAAACGAAGGCTGGGCCGAACACAAAGACAGGTCACCACTTTCGGGCTGGGCGGCCAGGCCTCGATTCAGTGGCCTGCACAGGGCGTGAATCCCGTTGCGATAATCGAAAAAGCATACAAGCTCGGGGTTAACTACATGGACACCTCCAACATTTACGGCCCCAGCCAGAAGCATTACGGGGAGGCGTTTGCCCGCCTGGGCCTCTCTCCTGCCTCGGCCGAATATGATCCTTCAGCCAGACAAAAAATTTATCTTGCCTCCAAAACCCATATACGTACAGCCAAAAGACCCGAAGGAGAGAGCTTTCACACGGATTTCAGCCAGGGAATGACAGACGGATTCGGAGTCTCCACTTCAGTGGATGATGTGCGCCGGTCTTTAAGCCTCATGTTCGGTGACGGAAGGGGCCGATACCCGGAAGACTCCTATCTTGACTGCGTACATTTGCACAACATCAATACCATGGACGAAATCGACATGCTCTTTGAAGGCATGGAAAATCCATCCCCTGATCTTCCCTGGATCGGCTCCGTTGCAGCACTCCTGGACCTGCGCGAGGGGACGAACAGGACCGGCTGCAATCCAGGAAAAGAAAAACTTATCCGTCATATCGGCATCTCGGGACACTGGAACACTGCAGCACTTATTTATGCAATCCAGAGGGATGAAAAAAGGATAATAGATACCCTGCTTGTTACAATCAATCCGTCCGACTGCCTCTACATGCCCCACAGGTACAATGCTATCGCAACAGCGGCGGAAGCCGGCATGGGAGTGATAGGCATGAAGGTTTTTGCTGATGCGGCCTATTATCACAAGGGCCTGCACCTTTCAAACAAACCCGATGACGTTTATCACCAAATCGGCTCCACGCAGCTGCCAAGCGCTGACCTGATCGGATATGCCCTTTCCGTGGAAGGGGTTTCAAACGTGATCATCGGAATAGGCCATGTGGATGAAGATCCGGAAAAATGCCAGCTTGAACAAAACATCCGCGGGGCACAAATCAAAACACCGCTGGATGAAAAAACCATGAGACAGATCGAGGACCGTATAGTATCTGCAGGAAAACAGGCGGCAAACTCCTATTTTCAGCGAAAGGCCACCGGGCTTACCCCGCCCCGAAACGTGGGCGCCGAGGCTGATTCTTCCATGCCTCAGATGGAAAGGACCGCGGTTCGGGTAAGCTGGGATACCGCCTATGCGGCGGACTCGCCTATCGTGCGATACGAGATTGTCCGCAACGGCGAATTGATAGGCAATGTTTCACATCGCCCCCAGTACACCAGGCAAAGATTTCATTTCACGGACGTGTTCGGGGAAAATCATCAAAAAGCGACCGCCGGCTATATGGTAATAGCGGTGGACGCGCGCGGAAACAAAGCCGAAAGCCATGAAGTCTACGCTGATCCCGACACTGTTGCCCGTTTATAGACCTGCTGTAAAATTTCCCGGCTGCCACGGGCGAAGCGAACCTGGAAAATATAAATGCACCCGCGATTTTCGGCAAAGAAGCCGACTGTTACAGACAATCTCACCGGCCTGATGTGGAGCCGTGATGCCTCGGCAACAGGGTTGCCCATGACATGGCAGGAGGCGCTGGATCATATATATGAAATGAACCAATCAGGTTTTGCCGGATACCGGGACTGGCACCTTCCGAACCGAAGAGAGCTTTTCAGTTTGATCAGCCACTGCCGGATCAACCCCGCAGTGGCGGAAAATCACTTTTTTGAAAACATTTTTAACGGCTACTACTGGACTTCAACCTCCTGTGCCCGCCTTCCTGCCCAGGCATGGTATATCCACCTTGGCGGGGCAAAAGTTTACCGGGGCATGAAATATGCCTCTTACATGGTATGGCCGGTGCGCGTTGAAAAAAAGCCCGCCGCGATTTTTAGAACCGGCCAATACAGATGCTTTGATGAGTCGGGTCTGGAAATTTCCTGTGAGAATACCGGCCAGGACGGCCGGATGCTTGTCGGCCGGCAATGGCCTGCTCCCAGATTCAGCAGCAACAGTCACACGGTTTACGATCACCTGAGCGGACTGACATGGACCAGGCATCCAGAAAACGCAGATTCCCCCCTTAACTGGCACGATGCACTTGAACTGGTAGAGACAATGAACCGGAATAAAAAATACGGATACACCGATTGGCGAATGCCTGGCATTCGTGAACTGGAAAGCCTGGTCGACCTTGGCTCTCACTCCCCCGCCCTGCCCCATGATCATCCTTTCGACAAAACTGAAATGTTTTACTGGTCAACCACAACCAGCAAATATGAGTCACGCTACGCATGGACGCTTTATCTGGAAGACGGGGCTGTTGGAGTGGGGTTTAAGGCTAATCCCGGGTTTTATCTCTGGCCGGTTCGCGGCTGAAATTATTTGACGCGTTGGTAACGCAAAAAATCCTAAATTCAAGGAGCGGGCCGGAAGCTAAAAAGTCGTGCCGATCCCAAGGCCGAAATGAAGCCTGGGAGAGCGCTCCTTTGCGGGCTCCCAAACCCACATATCCTCGGCTTCTATTACCGGATGATTATATTCATAGCCACCTATGGGCCGTTTTTCCGCCCCTGCAACTCTGCCGGCAACAGTGACAGGCTTTCCCGGCTCATAGACTTCCGGATCAATGAATGAATCCGAACGAACCAGAAATCTTCCGCCTGACTCCCTGTCAGTCTGAGGTCGGTTTGCATAATCTGTAGGGAACTGAAGAACGGTTATCTCCGAGTGACCCTGGAAATTGTCCGTTCTTATTATCTTTCCGCCAAGAAGTACGAATTCATCGGTATATGCTTCCGGATCTGCCTGAAGCGTTTTAAACTCGCCCTGCCAGCTCACCTTTTCTGTTACTTCCGGTGAAATTTTCGGAGCACATGCCGCGCCGCCAACCATAAGAACACAAAAAAACAAAAGATAACAATATCGCATCTGCATTATTATTTTGCCTCTTTTTACTATTCTGCCGAAATTTGACATTATGTTATATGTAAGACGATGATATTATAAAATGAAAACCTTAACAACAGCTCTGCATGATGAAACAAATCTTTCAGTCTTAAAGATAATCATCACGATTCTGCTTTGCTGCCTTTTTGCCCAATTTTTCCATCCTGCTCTGTTCTGTCCTAAATTGAGCGATTTTCAAGTTTGTTGTATATACAAGGAAGATACAGACTCGCTATAGTGAGCTATGCGAGGCTGCATCCGACGCAGCAGATGCGAAGAAGTTGAAAATCCCGCAGGGTTTCAGATTTTTGAAGTAGAAATGGATGTTTGACAACATCTATTATCAAAGGCTTGTAAACAATGATCCGGAGGCTGGCAAAAACCGAAACCACGTAGTCGTAAACAGCGAACTTGAGCCCGCCACGGACTACGGCTATTTTGTGGAAATCACGGACGCCAGTGCAGGCGGCGAGGCCAATATCTGCATTTTCCATCCCCGTCAGTTATTTAAAACCCCTTAATTTTTCTTAAAATTAATACTTTTTTCATACTTTGGTCGTATTCCAATCACATTGGATTGTTGCTATAAGATCTATAACTGTTCTGGTTTCGCTTAAATATGCGCGGAAAATAAAAGCTGAAATAATAACGGAACAGAGGGGAAAAAAGGAACTGAGGGGAAAGAAAGTATTAAAAGGGGGGGAGGGGGTGATAAGGTTTTTTAAAAAAAACCGGAATATGCATGAAAGTAGCAGCAATCCTTAGGTGACGGTTTTAAAACCAAACAATCCTTTAAGGTTAACCGGAGATGAAAAATGAAAAAAATCGGCAAACTTATTATAACATTGTTCATGGCTGTTTCCCTGCTCGCGCTCGTGGCATGCGAGCCGTCAGGGGTTGAAACAGAGGATATCAGCGGCTATAGCATCAGCAGCGTGGGTTCCGCACGCCTGTTTTACCCCAGCAATATCGGCGAACTTGACAATGTGGGAGCCACCACCTTGTCCAGCGGCATGGGAGGCACCAAGGAAGGGATGTACTGGCTGGCCGAACCCCTGGCACAGGCAGGAATGGTTGTCCTCGCTATCAGCGCCTCGGACAACATGACGGTCAGCGGCTATGAAAACGCCCATAAAGGCGGGATTGATCGTCTTGAGGAGCTAAACGCAGGAGGAAGCGCCATCTCCGGCAAGGTAGCTGATTACGGCCTGATCGGCTATTCCAAGGGCGGCGGCGGTGCAATCAATGCGGCCTCAGACCTGGGAGACGAAGCCGGCACCTGCGTGGCCCTGGCCCCCTGGAGTCCGAACCCCACATATAATCACAGCGCGGCAACCATGATTCTTACAGGCACCACTGATGTCATCGCCCCTGCTTACATGGGTGAAGGAGCATACAATGACCTGCCTGCGGACGTGCCCAAGCTGTATGCGTCCATGAGAGGCGAAGGCCATATGTACTGGAACAGCTTGTCCAACACGGGCAGCGAGACCGAATTTATCACCGCATGGCTGAAATACTATCTGGAAGGCGAGGAGGCCGCCTATGACGTCTTTGCAAACGGCCCGGGCTCCGGAATGACCGATTACGAATTCGATGACGGCTCCGGCGGAGGCAGCGGCGGAGGCGGATGCGATTAATTCGTCCGCATTGCCGGTTTCAGCAATATTTGGCTGAGTAAAACCTTAAAAAAAGCCCTTTCATTATGAAGGGGCTTTTTTTATACTTCTTTAGCTAAATTCCAATAATCTTCATTCAGGGCGGAAAATGATTAAATATCTAGACCTGGCATCCAGATATCCGTTTGCACACACCGCCGGCGAGATCTATTACTATGGTATCGGCTTTTTTGCTGTTGTATTCTTCCTTTTTCTGGCGGCAAAAAGGCTTATTTCCCTGGGATATCCCAAAAACCGTGTAATGCTGTTTGCCGCTGTTTTCATACCATCAACATGTCTGCTGGGATATCTTGGCTCGCGTGCGGCAACAATGTTTTACCGGCCTTTCCATGAATGGAGCATCCCGTTTCTAATTGAAAACATTCTTAACAGCAGCACCCATACCTTTCATGGAGCTCTGATTCTTCCGGTTATTTTTCTGATAATTTTATGCCGCGTATTTAAGTTCAAAGCTTTTGAAGGCCTTGACGCCTTTTTTCTCTATGTTCCCCTGGTGCATGCACTGGGGCGCTCGGCATGCCTGGTTGTGGGGTGCTGCTGGGGAGCGCCCGTGCGCATGTACGTTTTTAATTCCGTAATCGGCTTTCCCAATCCTGTTCCCCTTTACGCCATTTTGGTAAACATTGCCATTTTTTTCTTTTTGCGGCGCGTTTACACGCGTGTTTATGCAGCCCCCACCCTGAGAAAGCGATACACCGGCGCGGTATTTGCCGGCTATCTCCTGTTATATCCTCCTGCGCGAATCATTTTCGAGGTGTTTCGCATGGAACCGCGGATATATGAGGGTCTTACCCAAGCCCAGATTTCAATGGGCCTTTTCATGCTCGCCGGAGCTGCAGTGCTTCTGGTAATCAGACGCCGTTACACAAAACAGGAGGCCGGGTCAGAGGCAGAGCTTACAAACCTTTTTTCCATGGCAATCCTGCTGGTTGTTCTGGTAATTGCAAATTTCCTGATAATTTACTTCACCCGCCAGACAAAGATGTGGCCCTGGCCAATACAGCCGGTCCATTCCCTTGCAGAAGCCTACAGCCGTGTGCTTTACTACATGCCCATGATGATCGTACCAATTTTCTGCCTCTTTTGGCTCCGCAAGTTTCGGGAACCCATACTGCCCTGGTTTCAATGGAAACAGTTCTCATACGTATTTCTCATCGGCCTGGCGTTAAGCGTTTATTACAGTGTAAAACTGCTGATATTAAAGGATGTGGATTTAAGAGGCCCGGCATTCTGGCCGCCGGTGCTGATCATGAGCCTTATGAATGCACCCGCGGAAGAAATCATGTACCGGCTGGGGCTTTACAATCTTTTAAAAAGAGCTTCTTATTCAAGATTAACTGCCAATATTGTGCAGGCCCTTGTATTCTCGCTTCTTCATTTCATGATAGCAGGCGCAGTGTTCGGGGTTTTCGCCTTTATCTACGGATTTGTACTGGGCGTAGTTACCGAGCGCAACAAAAGCATAATTCCGGCTATAATCTGCCACTTCATAATCGACTGGGGAACCATAGGCATGCCGCTTTTAAGGCATTAACGCCAACAGGGTGCAAAAGACTGTCAAAAACAGGACTGTATTGTCGGGTAAAAAATCAAAACAACGAATAATTGCAATTGACGCCCTAAGAGGCCTTGCAGTGCTGCTGATGCTTTTGCAGCACATTATCTACTGGGTCTGCGGCGAGCTTCAAACCAGCCCCGCAATGCCCCTCCTGGGTGCGCTGGGCGGCCTTGCCGCCCCGATTTTCATTGTACTGGCAGGCGCCGGGGTCACACTTGCATCAGACAGGCATAAAAAAGTTGACCGGCTCCTTGCAGGCCGGGGGCTTATGATCATAGGCTTCGGATATGTGCTAAACCTGCTTGCGCCCAACTGGTTTTCCCCGGAATCATGGTACGTGCTGCACATGATCGGTTTCGGCCTGCTTGTGGCACCAGTTTTGAGAAAAGCCGCCAGTAGTCTTCTGGTAGTAATGATACTTGCAACTGTCGCCCTGACGGCAATAGTGCAAAGCAGCTTTAATATACCTTTACACATTGGCAACAGTTACATGGCCTCGGCTGATCTGCCCTGGGGAGTGCTTCGCCTCGCCCTGGCCGAAAGCTTTTTCCCGGTTTTTCCATGGATAGGATTTTTTATGGCGGGACTGGTAGCCGGAAGATGGCTGGCAGAAGGAGCGCTTTCACTCCTGCTGCGCGCAGCGGGCCTGCTGTTTGCAGCCGCGGTTATGCTTTCAGCAGTCTATGCGGCGGGATTCGAATTTGTACGCCATGAACCATGGATCCGGATTTTCAAACCAATCCCCAATTTTTATCCCGCCCTTGCGCCGGTTACATTTTTTCTTATGGCCTGCGCCCTTATGCTTGTCTTTATATTCGTGTCTTTTTACAGATCTCGTATATCCGCCGGCCTCATGCCTTCAGGTCGCGGCTCAAAACTTCTGGCCGATCTGGGCAGGTGTTCGCTTACCATTATCATGGTCCACATACCCCTAATCAGAGAACCGGTGGTTCGCCTCAATATCTGGAGAACCTTCTCCACCGCCGAAACTCTCGCATCAGTCCTGGCTGTTTTGATCCTGTTTTCCCTTTCAGCAATGCTTTGGAGCAGAATCCATTTCAAATACGGAGCTGAATGGTTGATTCGCAGGGCATTCCCGTAAATCTGCCCCTTTTCCCGGAGAAACCATATCTTCATACAATTAAAATCTACTACTTTTTTCATACTTAAGTAGTATTTAAACTACCCTAGCAGACTGTTATTTTATTAGGGACGTTGGACGCTTCTATTTAACAAAAGCAAAGAACTTGAAAGGAGGGGAAAAATGAAAAAAATCAACAGATTATTTACATTGTTTCTCATGACGGCATTTGTGCTCGCCCTTGCCGCATGCGAGCCGTCGGGCAGCGGGGTGGACGAATATGATGTGGATACAGACTGGTTCTCTGATATAAGCTCTGCCCGCGTATTTTATCCGGGCGACATAGAGGAGCTGGATAATGTGGGCGCCACCACCCTGTCAAGCGGCATGGGCGGCACCAAGGAAGGCATGTACTGGCTGGCCGAACCCCTGGCAGAAGAAGGGATTGTGGTCATGGCGATCAGCGCCGATGACAACGATACAGTGGGCGGATACGAGGACGCCCATGAAGAGGGTCTTGATCTTCTCCAGGAAGCAAACCAGACCGACGGCAATCCTCTTTACGGCAAGATCGGCAGTTACGGCCTCATAGGCTATTCCAAGGGCGGCGGAGCTGTGATCAACGTGGCATCCGCTCGCGGCGACGAGGTTGACACCTGCGTAGGGCTTGCGCCCTGGAATCCGAGCCCGACATACAATCACAGCGCTGCAACCATGATCCTTACAGGTACAACAGATGCCATAGCGCCCGCCTACATGGGCGAGGGAGCTTATGACGATCTTCCAGCAGGCGTGCCCAAGCTGTATGCGTCCATGAGCGGCGAGGGTCATATGTACTGGAATAACTTATCCTCCACTGGAAGCGAGACAGAGTTTATCACGGCATGGCTGAAATCTTACCTGGAAGAAGATGAAGCCTATTATGATGTGTTTGCAAACGGACCGGGCTCGGGCATGACGGATTATGAATTTGATCCGGCTGACGGCTCGGGAGACGACGGCGGCGGCTGCTACTAGATCCCTGCTGCCCCATCGCTGAGTTTTCGGAAAAACCCGATAGAAAAGCCCTTTCCATCCATGGAAAGGGCTTTTTTTTTATAGTTGCATAAAGGCTATTGCGGGTTGTGCATATGTATGTTTAGCTGTTTTTCTATACGGGCCGCAAGATCTTTCCTGCCTGAATTCCTTGCTTTTTTAAGCGCCAAAGCGGCTGTATGTTCAGCCTCGGTCAAACGGTCTGCGGCATTATATGCTATGGCAAGCGTGGTAAGCATAACAGGACTGTTCTCACTTGTCAGGGAGCAGGCCTTTTCTGCATTCTCAACAGCACTGTTGGGATCCCTGATACCTGCGTCTTTTGCCGTGGCCTGAATCCATGCAAGCGTATTTAAAGCCCGGGCCATGTCAGGATTCAGACGAACTGCCTCTTTGAGATGACCGGCTGCATCTGCAAGCCGGTTCTGTCTTGCCAGAATATATCCCGCGTAATAATGGGATTCTGCAATACCGGGATCTATTTGCAAAGTTTCCTTAAAATAAAACAGGGCCTTATCCGGACTGTTTTTTTTAAGCTGGGCAAAGGCCATGTTTCCCATTGCCTTTATAAAGCCCGGGCGCAATTCAATGGCCTTTTTAAAGTGGGATATGGCGGAATCAATATCTCCTTTCTGATAAAGCAGAAAACCCAGGTCATTATGAACCCTTGCATCCCCGGGCTTCAGGGCAATAGCCTTCCGGTAATGCTTTGCGGCTTCTTTGCTCATGCCCGCCTCATCGAAAAGAGAGGCCAGATAGCTGTGGGCCGGGGCCTTGTGTTTTATTTCAGGCAGCTTGTTTTTAATAGAGTCTACCTGGATTGCATGCAGCCGGCGGGCAAACTCCGTGTTTTCCACCAGATTGAGATCCATTGGATTTTCCCTGCAGTAGTCTGAAAGCAGCTCCTCGAACCTTTCCCTCTGCCCGGAATCGGCCCTGTCAATCTCCAACATACCCTTAAATGGCGAATATACTGATAGTGCAAATTCTGCAAAATCAAGCTGGTCACCCACCGATTCACGGACAAGCCCGGCCGCAGAAGCGGTACCAGAACTTAGCCACGCCCTGTCCTTTAATTTTTTCAGCAGCGCCTTCTGGGTTTCTTTGCCGTGATACATCAGCCTGGGAGCGCTATACTCAAGTAAAGGAAGATTTTCAGTATTGACCGGCCCATTACCGAAAAGCTTTGAGAGATCCTCTGATACCAGTAAACGAAACAAAAGCTCCGGGCGCGCAAGCTCGATATTGGAGGAGCGGCCTGCGTATTCAATATTTTCTCCCGCCTGCTCCCAGTTTAGCCCCGCATCACCCTTAAATCCGACAAAAAGAAAATCCTTGGCCAATCCTCCGGGATCACAAGAGACCAGGATGCTGTCCGGAAAAACCTCTTCAAAAGTCCGTCCGATAAGGGCAAACGTGGACCAGTCCATCTGGTAGCAGTGAAACCACTGCACATAGATTCCGTCGTTTGTAAGGCTGTCTCTTGCGGTCTCAAAAAAATCAAGGGTAAACAGGGATGCCATGCCGGCCATCCAGGGATTGGAAGGCTCGGAGATTATCACATCGTATTTTGTCTGCGAAAGCCTCAGATGGGCCAGAGCATCCTGCAGGATTGTTTGGGTACGGGGACTTTCAAGCACGTTGTTGTTCCACTGGGAAAAAAGACCTGCAGCTTCAAACACGCACTCGTTTATATCGATTACATCCAGACGCTCCACGGGATAGTGGAGGACCTCGCCCGCTGTAACACCGCTTGCCAGCCCCAGGACCATTACTTTTTGCGGGTTTTTGGCAAAAAGCATCGGAAAATGCGCCAGAAGCGTCTGGGTATTCATATCCCCCCGGGAAGAAGCGTCCATTTTTCCGCTGTTTGCCATGGAAAATTCGGCTTTGCCAAAGGGGCCGGGGTATTTTAGAACGGTTGTAAACCCGCCTATGCCTTCCCCGTAATAAACAAGCTCGCCCCGTTCAGTGTCTGCAAGAATCTGCGCCCCGGAAACAAGGGAGCGCAGCCATCCTGTTCCCTGGACCGCCTGTTTTACCGCCTCTGATTCCTCAAAACGGTGATACTTGCCTGTGGCAAGAACATGCCGGTTCCAGGCGGGATACAGCGCGCTCATAACAAGCACTCCCGCGGCAAACGCCGCGGCCGGGACCGCCCGGCGCAAAGAAAATCTCATCCCGCCCTTCACGGCAAACGCGGCTGCTGCAATGACTGTCGCAATCTGCAGTCCCATGACCATTCTCAGTCCTGCTTCCATGCCAACCAGGGGCATAAGAAGAAAACCGGCGAAAAACGCGCCAAGAACATCGCCCATCGTGTTAAAGGCGTAAACGACGCCTATGGATCTGCCCACACCCTCTATGGATCGCGTATGGATCTTTGCCACCAGCGGAAACGCGGCCCCGAAAAAAATTGTGGGCAGAACCATGAACCCGAAAAGCACCAGGGCTTCAACAACAGAGAGCAGCACGAACTGATCCCTGAAAGCATATATAAGCTTGGCAAAAAAAAGCTGTCCGTTGCCGAACACGTGGCTTATTACAAGCGCGAAAAAAGCGGCAAGAACCTGGGTTATTATAAGGAGGCCGAAAGCATTTCCGGTTTTATCCGCCCATTTGCCAAAAATCAAGTTGCCCAGTGCAAGCCCGGAAATAAAGGTGACCAGGACGATGGTAAACGAATAGGTCGTGGGCCCCA
>JBKHFD010000023.1:0-21672 GCA_046540355.1 Desulfobacterales bacterium | reverse complement strand
CTTTTTACGAGAGCATCAAACTTAGATGGAATAAAGATTAAAAAAGCCGCGCGTGAATAAATATATATTATCCGTGCGCGGCTTTAACTATTATTTTTTAACTGCTTATTTTTCGTGGCACTCTTTGCAGGATTTCGGGCCGCCCT
Organism: Desulfobacterales bacterium; assembly: GCA_046540355.1. Taxonomy (GTDB): domain Bacteria; phylum Desulfobacterota; class Desulfobacteria; order Desulfobacterales; family Desulfosalsimonadaceae; genus Desulfosalsimonas. Next base: position 21,526 of record JBKHFD010000023.1, on the reverse strand, counting down.
GTTCCTTGTGGCAGCCAACGCAGTTTACGTGAATTGCTGTATAGTAGGATTCCAGTGCTTCAGCATCCGGTTTCGGGCCCATGAAATCCTTTGCTGATCCCGCACCGGTTTCGCTATGGCATTCAAAGCAAGTTTGCACCTCGTCTTCGCATGCCAGATCAGCCAGAGGTTCTCCGTCTTCATCATGATGGCATTCCCCGCATCCTATTTCGTATCCTTCTGAATGTTCATCATGATCAAAATTTACAATTGCCTGTTCGTGTTCATCAAATGCTTTTTCATTCTTCATTTCCACAGTATCCGGGCATTTCGCGGTGCCTGCATAGAGCACGGCGGCCAGGAGCAACGTAACTCCGCATACCGCAACAAAAAGGATCACTAAATTTTTCTTCATCTCATCCTCCTCTTCTCGCAAATCAGGTTAAAAACATATCCGTCAAACTATTTTAATTTACCATTTTAAGAAATTCTTACATACCAACCCAGACCGCAGATGTCAAGAAGATTCCCATACCGGCATGGTAAAACCTGCAGGCTTGTAGTTTACAAAACCGACTTTGCCGAAAGGATTTATCCTTCTCCCATGAACTTTAAGCAGCCTGAAAACGCAGTTTAGGTTTTAGCCATCATCTGCTTCCCCGGTTGATTCCTCGCTGCGCCTGCCGAACACGCGGGCTCCTATTATGCTTATTTCATAAAGTACCATCAGGGGAAGTGCGAGCATCACCTGGGTGACCACATCCGGGGGGGTTAGAAGAGCCGAGCCCGCAAAAAATATCAGAAGAGCAAATTTGCGGTTTTTCTTTAAAAACGGGACTGTTACCAGGCCGAGCCTTGCCATGAAGGTAATGACAATCGGGAGTTCAAATACAAACCCGAAAGCAAGCAGCAGCTTGGATGAAAAACTAAGATATTCACGCATTGAGGGCAGGGGCTGGATGTTTTCCGTTGCAAAGCCCAAAAGGAATTTGAATCCAAACGGAAAAACAATGAAATAGCCGAAAAGTGCGCCTCCTACAAAAAAAAACGCGGATACGAAAACAACGGGAACCATCAGCCTGCGTTCCTGCTTGTATAGGCCGGGGGCCACAAACATCCAGAACTGATATGTTATAAACGGCACGGCAATCAGAAGGCCCGTAAGCAGGGAGACCTTGAGATACGTGAAAAAAGCTTCCGGTATGCCGGTAAAGATAATCTTGTCGCCCTCACCCATGACCCGGATAAGAGGACGTGACAGAATCTCAAAAAGCTTTTCCTTGAAAATATATGCCACAACGCATCCTGCGATTACCGCTATAAAGCATCGGATCAGCCGATCGCGGAGTTCTTCGAGATGTTGTGTCAGGGGGAGTTTTTCTTCTTCTTCTTCCATTATTCGTCCGGACCGGTCTGTTCTGTTCTGTCTTTTTTGTCTTCTCCGGCCGGTTCCCCGGCCGTGTCAGCGGTCCCCTGCGGGCGGGCTGCTTCGGAAGACTCCGTTTTAGGGTCTTTGTATGTATTTTCAAATGTATCGCCGGTTTTCGTGCCTTCGGATTCCCCGAGCTGTTTTACATCACGGGCCACATCGTCAAACGGCTTTTTAACGTCCTTTATTTCATCGTCCATGGAATCCCTGAAGTCCTGGGTGGCGTTCTTGAACTCGCCTATGGCCTTGCCAAGAGATCTTGCCAGGTCGGGCAGTTTTTTGGGACCAAATATTATAAGGGCCACTGCCAGGATCAAAATCAGTTCGGGCATGCCTATACCGAACATATACTGTTCTCCTTGCGGCTTGTTTTTTCATGCCGCGGTTTTAGGATGTAAGGTGCGCGGCAATGTGTTTGATTTCGGGAAAAATAAGTTCCCTGCAGCCTAGCTTGCATGCATCCAGGCTTCCCGGGAGGCAGAATACTGCCGTGTTTCCTATAATACCTGCCGCGCTTCGCGACAGCACCGCGGCAGAATCTACTTTTTGAAAGCTCAGGGTTGTAAACAGTGTCGAAAATGCACCCATTTCCTTTGAAAACACCGGCCGTATCGCCTCTATTGTTACGTCAGATGCGCTTATTCCGGTACCGCCCGTCAGGATCAGCGCGTGAAGTCCGTGTTCGGCGATGCTGTCTGTAGCCGCACCGGCAATTCTGTGCTTATCATCCGGGACTATCCTGTAGTCTGCCACAAGGAATCCCTCCTTCTGCGCCTGTTTTTTAATCCATATGCCGCTTTTGTCGTCATTTTTAGTCCTTGTGGAGGAAACGGTAATAATGCCGAACCTTATTGTATCAGGCGCATTATGAAGATGCTTTTTCGGTCCCATGAGTTGTTGTTTTCCTTATCCTGTAAGCAGGTCCACCCGGTCTGTCCCGTCATATTCTGAGAGCAGGACATTTACAACGTCTTCCCTTCGGGTTTCAATAAATTTGCCTGCATAGTCGGCCTGTATAGGAAGTTCGCGGTGTCCCCGGTCGATGAGCACGGCAAGTTCGATTCTAAGCGGCCGGCCGAAATCAATGACGGCGTCAAGGGCGGCCCTGATGGTCCGGCCGGTGTAGAGCACGTCGTCAATTAAAACGACCTGCTTTCGGCTTACGTTAAAATCAAGCCTTGTGGAGCGGACCACGGGCTGATGTGAAATGCCGGTCCAGTCATCCCGGTAAAGGTTGATGTCCATGTCCCCGGTGGGAACTTTTGCCGATGATATGTCTTTAATATTTTTGCCGATCCTTCTTGCCAGATAAACCCCGCGGGTGTGGATGCCTACAAGTGCAAGGTTGTCAATGTTTTCGCGGCTTTCAACTATTTGCCGGGCCAATTTTTCCGTCATGGTTCCGATTTCTGCAGCATCGCAGATTGTTTTACGGTTGCTCATGGCTCCTGGGTCCCTGTTTTGCCCTTTTAAAGACTGAAACCGGCTTTATTCTAAGATTAACCTGTTTACCATAAAAACAATTGAAAATAAATACAGTCTATACTATGGCTAACGGTAAGATCAAGATTTTGTTTTACAGGAGAGGGGATGGTTCGTTGCTGCAGCGGGGTGATTTTGGCAGGGGGGCGCAGCTCCAGATTTTACGGGGCGGACAAGGCCTTTTTCGAGCTTGGCGGCCTGCCTATGATCCGGTGGATAACGGATTTGTTCTGCCGGATATTTCCCGAAACAATGCTGGTGACAAACGACCCTCTGAGTCATCTGAAGCGGGACCTGAGTTTGTTTTCCGACCTGTTTCCGACAAAAAGTTCCCTGACCGGTATTCATACGGGTTTGTTTTATGCGCAGACTCCCTGGATTTTTGCTGGTGCCTGTGACACCCCTTTTATCAGGAAATCGGTGGTCGAGCTTGTGCTCTCGGAAATCGGGCCCGGGGTTTCGGCTGTAATGCCCCAGACCCCCTCGGGTATGGAGCCGCTGTGCGCCGCTTATTCAAAAGAAGCCCTGCAGGCGGTGGAAAGATCTGTCAGGCAGGAAAAATTTAAAATACAGCGTGTCTTCAAGGAGCTCAAGGTTAGAAAAATACCCGAGAGTCGTGTCATGGAGGCCGATCCTGAGCTTGTGAGCTTTTTTAATGTAAACACCGAAGCCGACCTGAAAGAGGCCAGGGCCAGGCTGGAGAGAAAACAGAGCCCGGGATGACAGGATAAAAGGAGATATTTCAATGGATCAGAACCGTTTGATAGAACAGGTCAAGGCACACCCGGAGTTTGGACGGGTGGGAATGATACTTACCCATCACGGGGTTGTCAGGGGTACCTCCAGAGACGGCCGGGCAGTATCGGGTGTTAACCTGCAGGTAAACCGCGACCAGATAGAGGGTATCATAGAGTTTGAAAAACAGAGTTCCGGGATAGTGGAAATTCTGGTGGAAATAACAGATAAGCCTGAGCTTTCAGTGGGCGAGGATATAATGTTAATCGTCGTTGCAGGCGATTTCCGGGACAACGTGCTCTCCTGCATGGCAAGAATGATAGATTCTGTAAAGCAGATGGTGACAAGCAAAACCGAATATTTTGTTTAAATTCCTGCGGAGGAAGCTATATGGCGGATTTCAGTCACATGGATCAGCAGGGCAGGGTGCGCATGGTGGATGTGGGGGACAAGGATAATACAGCCCGCCGTGCTGTTGCCAGGAGCGTGGTGACGATGAATGCCGGAACATTTAAAAAAGTGGCCGAGGACCGGATCCGCAAGGGCAACGTGCTTGAAACCGCGCGGATTGCCGGAATAATGGCCGCCAAGCAGACCCACCTGTTAATTCCCATGTGCCACCCCATACAGATAAGGCACGTGCAGATCGATTTTTATCCTGACGAGTCAGCGTGCTCTTTTAGAATAGAGGCTTCGGCCCGGGCAGATGACCGCACCGGGGTGGAAATGGAGGCAATGGTGGCTGCCTCTGTTGCAGCCCTTACAGTATACGACATGTGCAAGTCCCATGACAGGGAAATGGTTATATCTGATGTATGCCTGCTTGAAAAATCCGGAGGCAAAAGCGGCCATTACTTGAGAAACGGGACTCCCCAAAACACGAATGCCTGAAGCCTCGCAGGCTGGATTTTCGTATGACAGTTTCACCGGAAATTCTGTATCCGGCATCCGCAGCAGCGGCTGGCCTGATAGTCGGCATTTTCATCGGCTTTTTGTTTTTTTCCAGGCGCACAAAGGCCCTTGAGGCCGAAAACCGCCGGCAGGAGGTTGATGAAATCGTTAAACCGGTGCTCGACGCCCTGGAAAAGTTTGAGCGTCAGGTCCAGACCATGGAACAGGTGCGGCAGAATGCCTACGGCAGTCTTACCCAACAGGTATCCTCTCTGGCCCAAACCCAGCAGGACCTGCACCGTGAAACCGGCAGACTGATCCAGGCCCTGAGGCAGCCCCAGGTAAGGGGAAGATGGGGAGAGATCACCCTGCGGCGTGTGGCTGAAATAGCAGGCATGCAGAATCATTGCGATTTTTATGAGCAGCCTTCAGCCGGCACCGAAGACGGGATTCAGAGGCCGGACATGATTGTCAGACTTCCGGGCAAAAGGCAGATTGTTATCGACGCCAAGGTGCCGCTGTCAGCCTACCTTGATTCCCTGGAAGACGGCCGGAACGAAAACAGCAGGCAGGATCTTGAGCGGCATGCCTATCAGGTAAAGTCCCATATATACAAACTGGCCCAGAAATCCTACTGGCGGAACTTTGAACCCACACCCGAGTTCGTGGTCCTGTTCATGCCCGGCGAGAACTTTTTCAGCGCTGCACTTTCGGTCCGCCCGGATCTTATTGAAGAAGGCTCTGCCAGGGGCGTAATAATGGCTACCCCAACCACCCTGATAGCGCTTTTAAAAGCAGTGGCATACGCCTGGCGGCAGGAGACTGCAGTGGAAAACGCAAGAGCTGCAATCCGGCTCGGCAGCGAGCTCTACAGTCGAATATATGCCATGCTCGGCCATTTTAACAAGCTGGGGCGGGAGCTTGACAGGTGTGTTTCCTCTTATAACAGGACCGTGGGTTCGCTTGAGAGGCGGGTGCTGACCTCGGCCCGCAAGTTCCGGGAGATGGGAGTAGTTGAAGAAGACCGCAGGTCAATGGAGGGACCTGAAAGCATAGAAAATAAACCCCGCTCAATGGAGTCAGATGACACGGATAACCAGGAAACTTAACATAACAGTCCGGGGGGCGGCAATTGCGGCTGTGCTGGTGATTTTTCCGTTGGCCCTGCCGGGGCTGTGCGCAGACATGATCCAGATTGCCGAAGACAGGATTCCGGAATTTTCAGATGATCTCAAATATGCTGATCTTGTTGGCGCGCTTGAGCAAAGTATAGCCTATTATGAACGGCTGCCCGGGAGCCGGGAATTTGATTTCGGCGGGGAGTCCTACAGCGCACGCAGACTTGCCGAGGGTCTGAGGCGGTTTAAGAATCTTGTTGAAAAGGAGCCTTCCGCGGATCGGTTAAATGCATTTTTACGCGAAAATTCCAGTATTTATCAATTTGCAGAGCAGGATGATCCCGTAAGGGTGCTTTTTACGGGTTACTATGAACCCGTGCTTGACGGAAGCAGAAAAAAAACGGAAGAATTCAAATATCCCGTCTATTCCCGCCCCGGAGACCTGGTAAAGGTTGATTTGTCCAAATTCGGGGTCAAGTGTTCGGAAGAAATTATTATAGGCAGATATACGGATCAAGGCCTGGTCCCCTATTATGACCGCCGGACTATTGAGAAGGAAAATGTGCTTGAATCAAGGGCAGAAGCGATTGCATGGACTGATGATCCGATAAATCTCTTTTTTATGCATATTCAGGGCTCTGGAAAGATTAAAATGAGAGATGGCGATATTTTGCGGGCGCACTACGACATCACCAACGGCAGGCCTTACAGGAGCATCGGAAAGTATCTCATAGACAGGGGGAAAATCGGCAGACAGGAGATGTCCATGCAGGCCATTGCCGATTATATAAGGCGTAATCCCTCGGAGATGGAGGATATTTGTTTTTACAATCCCAGGTATGTGTTTTTTGAAGTTTCAGATCACGGACCCACCGGCTCGACCGGAGCGGAACTCACCCCGGGGCGTTCCGCGGCCCTGGACCGGAGAGTTACACCGCCGGGGGCATTGCTTTTTGTATCAGGCAAAAAACCGATATGGGGCGAATCCGGGGATATTGAAAATTGGGAGTCTTTTTCCAGGTTCATGTGCAGCCAGGATTCCGGTGCTGCCATACGGGGCGAGAAGCGGGCCGACATTTTCTGGGGTGCCGGCGATTATGCGGAAACCACTGCAGGACATATGAAGCATCGGGGATATATTTATTTTATAGTCGTTGAACCCGACTCGGAATCTTTCTGAGCTTTTTGCCGGGTTGTGGTTTCAAATATCATCAGCAGGCAGCCGGCTATGGCCAGGCCGCCCGAGACGGCAAAAAGTGCGGGGGCTCCTGTAATTTCGAAAAAATATCCGTTTACCAGAAATCCCGTCATTATGCCCAGCCCGTATGTCACCGCGTTATTTAAAGCCTGTCCCATGGTCTTTGCCTCCGGAGGGGTGAGCCTGTCAATATAAAGGATGCTTGCCACGTGAAACGCTCCGTAGGAAAAAGCGTGGAAAAGCTGTGTAAACAGGATCAGGGCCGCTGATTCCGCGCCCGCCAGGATCAGCCATCGTATGCCGGTAAATGCGAATGCGGCTATTAGCACCCGCTCGTGGGAAAAACGCTTGAATATCGGCACAGAATAGATCATTATGCCTATTTCCGCCAGGACGGCAAGGGCCCAGGCAAAGCCTATAAACGTGCTGTTATACCCGATGTTTTCCAGGTGGATGGAAAAAAATCCGTAATAGGTTCCATGGCTTACAAGCATCAGGAAAGCGGCCAGCAGAAATATTACAACCTGTTTTGAAAGAAGATTCCTTGCACCTGATGAAAAGGGAACCTGCCCGGTTTTGGCGGTTTCTGGGACGTTTGTCGAAAGTATAGCCTGAATGAGCGAGCCTGCAAGAATCAGCACAATTATAATGTCTGCGGAGAACAGATCAATTGCTCTTCCCACGGCAGTAACCATGATTATGAAACTTATCGAGCCCCATGCCCGCAGCCTTCCGTAGCGGTTTTTCTCCCTGCCGAGAAGATCCATTGAAAAAGATTCCAGAAAAGAAACCAGGGGGGCATAGAATATTCCGTAGAAGCCGGTGATTGCAAGCATGAACCAGAAATCCGTGGTCAGCAGGTAAAAGGACCAGATTGCCGTACTTGCAAAGTGGCAGAAAATGAAAACCGGCCGCCTTATGTTGAAACGGTCTGCCACAGCTCCCCATATAAGCGGGAAAAGGGCGGTTGCCAGGGTTCGCACGGCCGAGATCACACCGATTTCAAAACCAGAGAAACCGAGGTGATAGCAGTAGAGGTTGAAATAGGGCAAATATATGCCCAGTATCGCGAAATAGAAAAAATACAGGCTGGATAGCGTCCACTTGACAGGCATTTTATTTCTGCGGCGTTTCATTTCCGAGCATTACCGCCAGCCAGCGGGTCTCGGGATTGCTTTCCATGGCGATCTTGAAAATCATGGTAAGCGGGACTGAAAGAAGCATGCCCACGGGCCCCAGGACCCATCCCCAGAAAACCAGGGACAGAAAAACCACCAGGGTGGAAAGTCCGAGGCCGCTTCCCATGAATCTGGGTTCCATAAGGTTTCCTAATGTGATGTTGACAGCGGTGAATCCTATTCCGCAAATAACGGCATGCCAAAGGCCGAGCTGTGCCAGGGCCAGGAGAATGGGAGGAATGGCGGCGATTATGGAGCCGATGTTGGGTACATAGTTTAACAGAAACGCCAGAAGCGCCCACAGGGGTGCGAAATCGAGCCCCAGAATCGTAAGAAGTATCCATATGCAAAGTCCCGTGGCTATGCTGAAGACGGTTTTTAACGCAAGGTAGCGGTTTACACTTTTGATAAATTTGCTGAAATCATAAAGGGATTTTTCGGGATCTTTGAATGCGGTCCGTATTTTTTCCGGAAACCAGGCGGCCTCAAGCAGGATGAAAATAACGGCAAGAAGGATCAGAAACGCGTTTGTCAAAGCACTGCTAAGGCCCGTAAAGGTTCGGGCGGCCATCTGCATTGCCATGCCGGGATCGAAATAATCCCTTAGCATCTGTTCCGATACCCGGATGCCCCGGTCGTTTAACCAGTCGATGAGCTTGACCGATTCTTTCATAAGGCGCGACTGGTAAAAAGGCAGCCTTGAGGTAAAATCTGCCACCGATCCGCTTAAAAACTGTATAAGCAGGGTGCTCAAAGCAAGGATCACCGCCATGATAAAGACGATGGCAAGTATTTTGGGCACCCCCTTTCTCTGCAGCCAGAAAAGGGGAGGAGTTGATATAATCGCGATAAATACCGAGAGCAGAAACGGGACAAGTATTGTCGCAGCCGCGCGCATGCCCGCTACGACTACCACAAAACATGCGGATGCTATCAAAAACCTGATCTCACGTGAAAATATGGTCGGTGAAGTTTCCATACGGCCCGCCGGCTGAAAGGTTGTATGTAATTATTTCTCTTTTTTTTATCAGAATACCCTCCGCCGGGCAAGCTTTCTGTGATGCATTTTCTGAGCGGTACTTGACATCACTTACAGGATCGCTTATTACCCGTGTTATGAAGAATAATTGTTTCTGCCTTAAAAAAATATGTCTTTTGCTGGTGCTTGCCGCATGTATCCAGGGACTGGTCCCCTCGGCCGCAAATTGTGCACCACGTGCTGTGGCCGAAAAACAGCGCCATGACTTTGGAACCGCCTATGCCGGAAGCAAGGTGTTTTATACCTTTAATATCGAAAACACCGGGGATGAGGAACTGGTGATAAAGTCGGTGCGGACCGGCTGAGGCTGCACGGCGGTCGATACAACAGACCGCATCCCCCCGGGCGGGAAGGGACATGTAAAGGTAAAGATAAGTACAAGCCTCTCTGATGCCGGCAAAGAGATTGGCCAATCAGTGATCCTGGAGACAAATGATTCCGTGCAGCCCAAACTGCGGCTTCGGGTTACCGGCAAGGTTGAGCCGTACGTAACAGTGGAGCCAAGATGTGTAAACCTTCGCGGCGCTGCCGGTGAAAAGATTTCAGAAACAGTAAGGATTCTTTCGCAGACAAAAGAGGCTCTCAGCACCATGGAGGTTTCTGCTGTGCGGGGCAATGATATCGTCTACGAACTTGAAGAGATAAAGGATTCAGGGGAAAAGGGCTACCTGCTGCATGTTAAAAACATCAGGGAAAAGCCCGGCAGGTATTATGACTCCATTCATCTGGAAACCGACAGCGAGCGTATAGGAAGGATTACCATACCGGTTTCCGGCATTATACAGTCTGCTGAATAAAATGACAGACGGGAATTTCTATGACTGAACCAGAGGTGATCGCTTTTGACTGCGACGGTGTTATGTTTGACACTGAGACCGCAAACCGCTCCTATTACAACGACATTCTGGCCCATCTGGGCAAACCTCCCTTAAAAGATGAACAGTTTGCCTATTGCCAGATGTATACGGCGGACGAGGCCCTGGCATACCTTCTTCCCGATAAGGACGAATATGACCGGGCCGTGGCATTCCGCAGAAAAAACGGTTATACCCCTTATATCCGGTACATGAAAATGGCCCCGGATCTTGTTGATGTTCTTTCCTGGTGCCGGGCCGGTTTTAAGACCGCCGTGGCCACCAACCGTTCAGATACCATGAACCGGGTGCTTGAGATCCACGGTCTGGAAAAATATTTTGACCTGGTTGTTACAGCCCTTGATGTTGAAAAGCCCAAGCCCCATCCCGGGCAGTTGCTGAAAATAAGCGAACATTTCGGAGTCAGCCCGAAACAGGTGTTTTATATCGGCGACTCCAGTGTTGACCAGCAGGCCGCGCGTGCTGCGGGAGCGATGCTGGCGGCCTGCTGCAATCCGTCACTGGATGCAGATTATCATATCGAGAGGCTGGCCGAGATCAAGTCGATAGTCGGCGGCCTGAAGACCCGGAAACCAATCAGTCCAGAAAGCCATTCATGAGCGACAAAAAGCCCATCTATCTTATAGACGGCAGTACTTATATTCACAGGGCCTATCACGCCATCCGGGGACTTTCCACGTCCAGAGGCTTCCCGATAAACGCGGTATACGGCTTTACAAGGATGCTGATCAAACTTATCCAGGACCGTGGCCCTGAATATGCGGCAATGGTTTTTGACAGCCGGGGCCCTACCTTCCGCCACGAGATCTATCCTGACTACAAGGGGCACAGGCCCGAGATGCCGGAGGATCTTTCAATGCAGATACCGGTTATCCACGAGATAACCGAAGCCTTTAATATGCCGGTGATCATGATGGAAGGCTACGAAGCTGACGATCTTATAGGAACCCTTGCGCGCCGGGCAGAAGAAGCAGGATTTGACGTGGTCATAGTTTCCGGGGACAAGGACATGATCCAGCTTCTTACCGACAGGGTGAGCATGTGGGACCCCATGAAGGACGAGCAGACCGACAGGGGCAGGGTTGTTTCGGACAGGGGGATTGAACCCAGTCAAATGGTGGATCTGCAGGGTCTTGCCGGAGACTCCTCGGACAATATTCCCGGGGTGCCGGGCATCGGTCCGAAAACCGCCGCCTCGCTGATTAAAACCTACGGCAGCATGGAAAATCTTTATGCCAGGCTAAATGGTATCTCCGGGACAAAACAGAGAAACAGGCTTGCCGAATACAGGGATCAGGCATTTTTGAGCAAAAAACTTGCAAAAATCGACACCGAGGCCCCGATCGGGTTTGATACTGAGAAACTTGCCGCAAAAGCACCCGACAACCAGAGGCTTGCCGGGCTTTTTAAGGAACTGGAATTCCGCAGGCTCCAGGAACTCTATCCAGTGGTCTCTGATCTGTCGGCCAAGGATTACCGGGGGGTACGCGACCGTGAGGCTCTTGATGCCATGATTGAAAAATTACGTGAGGCCGGCAGGTTTGCCCTTGATACGGAAACCACTTCCCCCGAACCTGTCAAGGCCGAACTGGTGGGACTTTCATTTGCGGTACAAAAAGACAGCGCCTTTTACGTGCCCTGCGCTCATACGGGCAATGACGCCGGACAGCAGCTTGAGCGGGATTTTGTCCTGGAAAGGTTAAAGCCGGTTCTCCAGGACCCGGAAATAGAAAAAATAGGCCAGAACATAAAGTATGACTGGACCGTGCTTCGCAGATACGGGGTTGAGCTTGCGGGGGTGGTGTTTGACACAATGCTTGCCTCCTATCTTCTCAATCCTGAGAAAAGGTCCCACGGGTTAAATCAGATAGCCATGGATTATCTGGATCACAAGATGATAACCTACGACGAGGTGATCTCGGAAAGCGGGCAGAAGCTTTCCTGTTTTGCCGAAGTCCCGGTGGAAAAAGCCGTGATTTATGCCTGCGAGGACGCAGACATTACATTTGCCGCCTATCAGAAGCTTGAGCCCATGCTTTCCTCCGCAGGTCTTTCCGGGCTGCTCTCGCAAATCGAGCTGCCGCTGGTGCCTGTTCTGGTTAAAATGGAGGAGACCGGGATCCGCGTTGACAAAGATCGCCTGGCAGCCATGAGCAAAGATCTGGCAGCAGAGCTTGAGCGAATAGAGTCTGAAATTTATTTTCATGCGGGCGAAAAATTCAATATCAATTCTTCCCAACAGATGGGAAGGATCCTGTTTGAGAAGCTTAAGCTGCCGACCCAGAAAAAGACAAAAAAGAAGACCGGTTATTCCACTGACGTGGAGGTTCTTACAGCGCTGTGCCGGCATCATGACCTGCCGGTGCTTATCCTGAGGCACCGGGAGCTTTCAAAGCTCAAGTCCACATACGTGGACGCCCTTTTCGGCCTTATCAATCCTGAAACAGGAAGGATTCATACCTCGTTTAACCAGACTATCACCGCCACCGGCAGGCTGAGCAGTTCAAATCCCAACCTGCAGAATATCCCTGTGCGCACCGAGGCGGGCAAAGATGTGAGGCGCGCATTTATACCCAGAGATGGGTGGTATTTCGTAGCTGCCGATTACTCCCAGATAGAGCTGCGCCTGCTGGCCCATTATTCCGGAGACGAGATTCTCGCCGGGGCTTTTGCGGCCGACGAAGACATTCATGCACGCACCGCGGCGGAAGTATTCGGGGTGGAACCTGAAAATGTGACAGAAGAGCTCCGCCGCCAGGCCAAGGCAATAAACTTTGGGATTATTTACGGCATGGGCGCGTATTCGCTTTCAAAGGAACTCTCGATCACCCCTAAAATGGCGCGCACCTACATTGATCATTATTTTAAGCGCTATCGCGGTGTAAGAGAATTTATGGACCGTACTATTGAAAATGCCCGCAGTACGGGCAAGGTCAGCACGGAATTCGGCAGGATCAGGTACATACCGGATATAAACAGCAAAAATGCCAATATGCGGGGATTTGCGGAAAGAACCGCCATTAATACCCCTATCCAGGGCACTGCCGCGGATCTCCTGAAGATAGCCATGATCAGGGCTTATGCGGCGCTCTCTGAAAAGGGGCTGAGATCCGCAATGCTTCTTACTGTGCATGACGAGCTGGTATTCGAGGTTCCGGAAGGCGAGATTAATACGCTGAAAAGTCTTGTCCGGGGGATTATGGAAAACATAACGGAACTCTCGGTGCCTTTGAAGGTAAACATTTCCGTTGGCGCCGATTGGGCCGCTGTTCATTAGATATTCTTCATTCCTGCTTTTGCCCGGATTCCTGTTCCCCGCGGTTTTCCTTTACGGCTCTTTCAACGGTGGCGTAAATATTTCTGAAGTGGGCATTAAACGTGCTAGGATTTATGTTGCCCACCTCTATGAACTTTACAGCTATTTCCTTGGCCGCCTTTAAAATCATTTCATCCTGTTTCATGTCTTTTTCCTTTTTACGTCGCCATCTGAAATTGCTTCCAAGGAAACCCAAGGTCGGGGTCGGTTTTTGAAGCGACATTGAGCGCTTGCGGTCAGGAGCGAAAAAACTGACCCCGACCGCAGGGTTTCCTTCCTGCAAAAATACCGCCGCGGCGGTGTAAATTGCTTTTTACGAGAGCATCAAAGCTGATGTGAATTTTTATTTATAGCAGAAACACCCTGCAGGTGCAATCGGTGTGCTGCGGTATCCAGCAATTTCTTGACAGGCGGGCCGGCCTGCATTAATAATAATTTTCTGTAACCTAAATCGATCAATTTAGGTGAAATTTGTCCGGAGGAAGTAGAATGAAAAACAGTACAAAGATAGGAAGAAACGACCCCTGCCCCTGCGGCAGCGGGAAAAAATACAAGAAGTGCTGCATGGGCCGGCAGACGGAAAAGCCCGTGGACATGAAAAAGTGGTATAAACAGAAATACGACATCCGCCTAAAGGAGCCCAAAGACATTGAAGGAATCCGGGCTGCCGGCAGTATCGTATTGGAAAGCCTGGACATGGTTGAAGAATCCCTAAGGCCCGGCATGACCACGGATGAAATAAATACCATGGTCCATGAGCACGCGGAAAAATACGGAGCCGTGCCTGCGCCCCTTAATTACCGCGGCTTTCCAAAAAGCGTGTGCACCTCGGTAAATGACGTAATATGCCACGGTATCCCCGGAGAATACGTGCTTGAAGACGGGGATATAATTAATGTTGATGTTACACACATCTATAAAGGATATTACGCGGATGCCAGCAAAACATTTTTTATAGGCACCCCGGGCCCTGATGCGAAAAAGATAGTGGAGGTGGCAGCGGAAAGCCTGAAGGCTGCCATGGAAGTGCTGGCGCCTGACAACACGATCGGCGATATAGGCTGGGCGATCCAGAGATATGCAGAAAGCCGCGGCTGCTCGGTGGTAAGAGAGTTCGTGGGCCACGGCGTGGGCTTTGAATTCCATGAACCCCCTCAGGTGCCGCATTACGGGAAAAAGGGAGAGGGAATAGCGCTTGTGCCCGGCATGGTATTTACCGTGGAGCCCATGATCAACCTGGGAAAACCCAGGCTTTTTATCAGGGACGACGGCTGGACGGCAGTAACTGCAGACCGCGGGCTTTCCGCACAGTTTGAGCAGACTTTTCTGATTACCGAAACAGGCTATGAAAGCCTGACGCCCTATCCTTTATAGATTTTTGTCCGGAACCGGATTTTCGGTTTTTTAGCCGGTTCCTATCCTGTCCGGGTTTGGGCCGTGTTCCAGGCAATGGAATCCACGATTTTGGGCCAGACATCCCTGGGCAGGCTGTGTCCCATGCCCTCGATAATTCTTATTTGTGCACCGTCAATGGCTTCCGCCGTATCCCTGCCGCCTTCCACCGGAATAATCGGGTCTTCTGATCCATGGATAACAAGCGTGGGAGCGTTGATTGAAGCAAGCATGGGTTTGCGGTTGCCATGGGCCAAAATGGCGGCCATCTGCCGTGTGAGGCCCTGGGGGTAAAAACACCTGTCATATTCAAGTGCGGCTTTTTGCCGGACGTCTTCTTCATCAAAGGATAGCGAGCCCCAGAATACCCTCCACAGTTTCATTGTGTATTCAATATACGCAGTTCTCTCTTCAGGGGCCGGGGTCAAAAGCCAGTCCATGGCTTCCTGGCTCGGGGGCGGAAGTTCCGGGTTACCGGTGGTTCCCATAACGGGAATCAGGCTCAGTGCCCTGCCGGGATGCCTGTAGCCTATGGTTTGAGTTATGGCGGCTCCCATGGATACACCGCATATGTGTGCCTTTTCAATACCCAGGGCATCAAGTAGTCCCGCAGCATCATCGGCCATATCATCCAGGGTGTAGGGTACTTCCACGGTTTCTCCCTGCGTCAGGGCATCATATAAGGCTGTGATGTCGGGAACCCCCGATGCCTCGAATTTTGTAGACAGTCCTGTATCCCGGTTGTCAAACCGGATCACGTAAAGCCCCCTTTCCGCCAGATTCCTGCAGAACTCCTCGTCCCAGAAAACAAGCTGGCGGCCCAGCCCCGCGATCAAAAGCAGGGGCGGGGATTCAGGGTCACCGAAGCTGTCATATTCAATCTGTATTCCGTTTGCTGTTACATTTGTCATATGAAACTCCTTCCGCTATATTTTGAAGTGCTGATCCCGCGTTCCGAAATCCGTGTTTTTGCTTAGGGTTATGATTCCCCAGAGAATTTGAAAAGATCATAAAAGAATAACAACTAAAAATCAAGCACGCATCCGGAGAAGGCCGGATGCGGATTAAGGCTTGAAACAGCGCAGATTTGCTGCGATACTAAATATTGACGGAGTCCTGGAAGGCGGCTTCCGGGTAAATTTTAAACCTTTCGGGAAAAGCGGATAATCAATTCCGCCCGGAGACTGAGATGCCGGAAAACAAGAATGCCGTTTTAAACAATATGCTGCCCGCAGTAAATGACCGGGAGGGCGGCCGGGTTCCCGGGGGTCTGCCCAGGGTAATAGACACCCATGTACATGTTTTTCCCGAAGGCATATTTTCCGCCCTGTGGAAGTGGTTTGACGCGCATGCCTGGCCGATTCGCTACCGCATGAACGCACATGACCTTATAAGTTTTCTCCTTGAGCGGGGGGTCTCCCACGTGGTGGCCATGCAGTATGCCCACAAACCCGGAATTGCGGAAGGGCTGAACCGGTTTATGACCGATCTGTGCGCGGCGTACCAGGACCGGCTGACAGGGCTGGCAGCCGTGTTTCCGGGCGAACCTGATGCCGCCGGTATCGTGGGGCGTGCGTTTGAAGCCGGCCTGGCGGGAGTGAAACTGCACGCGCATGTGCAGTGCTTTGATCTTAACAGCACGTCCATGGACGAGATATACAGAACGTGCAGTGATGCGCAGAAACCCCTTGTGGTCCACGCGGGCCGGGAACCCAAAAGTCCGGCTTATGCATGTGACCCCTACGATATATGCGGAGTTGATAAAATTGCCAGGGTACTTGATTCATACCCGGAGCTTAAGCTGTGCGTCCCGCACCTGGGTGCTGACGAGTTTAAGGACTATGCCGGGCTGATCGAATCCGCAGATAATCTCTGGCTGGATACTGCCATGGCTGTTACGGATTATCTTCCCCTGGAAAATTCTGTTGCTCTTTCGCAGATGCGCGCCGATCGGATCATGTACGGATCCGATTTTCCCAATATTCCCTATGCCTGGGACAGGGAGTTAAAGGAGCTTGCCGCATACGGTCTTTCTTATAACCGGCTTGAGAGAATTTTATGGAAAAACGCATGCGAGTTTTTCGGGATACAGATCAATGATAAACAATAAAATAGTTTACGGCACAAGGGTTGATGTAACCGGGCAGGGCTTCCACTTTGCCTGCCATCCCGGCGTACCCTGTTTTACGCGGTGCTGCAGAAATCCGGACATGTATCTTTATCCATATGACATCATACGCCTTAAAAACCGCCTGGGAATCGATTCTGATGTCTTTCTGGAAGAATACACGCATACCGCGGTAAGAGACAACCCGTATTTTCCGAATGTCATGCTGAAAATGTCAGAGGCCGAAGCCAGGCCGTGTATGTTTCTCACAGATAAGGGCTGCACTGTCTATGAGGACCGGCCCTTTTCCTGCAGGGCCTATCCCCTTGAGCCGGCTTTATCCAGGTACGGAGGGGACAAAGGGGAAGACAGGTTTTTTATCGCCCGCCACCATTACTGCGAAGGCCACGAACAGGATCAGTACTGGAGCGTGGAGCAATGGATCAGTGACCAGGAGCTTGAGCCATTTCTTGAGATGAATCGCCGCTGGGCCGGGATTGATACTTTGCTCAGGCGCGACTGCTGGCAGGGTAAAGGTTTTGAACATCCGGCATTTAAGATGGTCTTCATGGCGTGCTTTAATCCTGACCGGTTCCGGGAGTTTGTATTTAACAGCTCCTTTTTAAACAGGTTTGCACTGTCAAATCAGAAAGTGAACTCGGTTAAAGACAGTGATGAGGAACTTCTGCTTCTCGGTTTTGACTGGACAGAGTTTCTCCTTGAGGGCAGGGGGCCGCTGGCCGGATCACAAAGCACCTGAAACCTGTTATGAATCAGTGGATTTTTTGTCACCTATACAAAATCATGTTTTTAAAAATCTGAAACGTTCAATTTAGGTGTCAGAGTCCAGCAGTTCGCGCACCTTTCTTAAAAGCTCGTCCGCGGTGAAGGGCTTTTGGAGAAGCTCTGTTTTTTTGTGCAGGACAAAATTGGTGTGAATGGCGTTGGTGCTGTATCCTGAGCAGAAGAGGACCTTTGTTTCGGGTTTGAGCTTCTTTATGGCATCGCTTGCCTCTCTTCCGTTTTTTTCCGGCATCACAACGTCTAAAACAGCAAGATCAATATCCTTTGTGCTTGATTCAAAAGCTTCGACGGCCTTTTGACCGTCCCTGGTGCAGATGGTGCGGTATCCAGCTCGGCTCAGCACGGTTTGCATTAAATCGCAAACCATTTCATCGTCTTCTGCTATAAGAATGGTTTCGCTGCCGCCGAGCACTTTCCCCCTGAGGCTTACCCCGACTTCTGATGCCCTTCGCTCCACAATCGGGAGGTAGATTTTAAACAGCGTACCCTGTCCCGGTTCTGAGTAGACATTTATCATGCCTTCGTGCTGACGGATGATTCCGTAGGCTGTTGCAAGGCCTAAGCCGTGGCTTTTTTCCGGGGGCTTTGTGGTAAAAAAAGGCTCATAGGCGCGGGATGAAGTATATGCGTCCATGCCGGAGCCGGTGTCGCTTACGCTTATCAGCACAAACCGTCCCGGCTGCGCCCAGTCGTGTGTTCTGCAGTATTGGCCGTTTATGAGGATGTTTTCGGTTTCAATGGTTATGGTGCCCCCCTCCGGCATTGCGTCGCGGGCGTTTACGCACAGATTGACAAGCACCTGCTCTATCTGGTTGGGGTCGGCATTTACAAGGCCGAGGTTGCGGCCGGGGATAAAATCTATCTCAATGTTCTCACCCAGAAGGTTTCTTAGCATGTGCACGGTTTTCGATATCTGGTCGTTTATGCGGATATCCATCATCTGCATGATCTGGCGGCTGGAAAATGCCAGGAGGTTGCGCACCAGTTTTGCGGCCCTGTCTCCCGCGGTTCTGATTTCCTCCAGCCGGGATCTTGCAGGATGAGAAGTGTCAATATCATCTGTCATCAGATCGGCATAGCCGTTTATTATCTGGAGAAGGTTGTTGAATTCATGGGCGATTCCCCCGGAAAGCTCGCCTACCGCCTCCATTTTCTGGGAATGACGGAGCCGGTGTTCCAGTTGTTCCCGTTCCTGCCCGGCCTTTTTCTCTTCAGTAATGTCGGTTCGTTCCTGTATTTCATATAAGAGTTTTTCGAGTTCTGTTAAGTCCTGGATGCACAGTATTGCTGTTTTTTTCATCGTCACAGGCAGAAGCGGCGGAAACGAGCAGACTGACTTGTTCTATGATGTTTCCCTGCTTGCGTGTAAACCTGGCTTTTTTCCGGATACGGTGATCACCGTTTTCAAGGGCTTCCCTGATCGCTTTATTGATTTGGCAGTAGCCGCACGTCTCGGTTCTGCCGCATTTTCCGGGGTGTTCCAGGGCGTTTTTGCAGCCGAGCGCTTCTCCCGGAAGCCTGCCGGTCAGATTTTCCGGCGGGGCAGGATGTTTTTCAGGATCGGCTGTGCAGAGTTTCAGCACTCTTCTGGAGTCGTCCACCAGCAAAATGGAAACATTGATATGATCTTCTATGGCGGGCTGTTTTTCAGGAATGTAGCGGGAATCCATGGCGATTCCATTTCCTTTTTCTGTTCTCTGAATAATGATATGGATTCATGGAAAGTAATCTATACCGTATATATATTTCTATATTATAAGCAACTGGCAGGTCAAAGTATTTTTAACAGTGTCGGGCAAATTTGTTTGGAGAAAGCTTGCAAATAAATGCGGTTGGATTATTATAAAAATTTGCGGACTAAAGCAGGTGAAGGCAGGCAGCTATGCCCGGTGTAACTTGTTATTTCCCGCGGCAGAACACAGTTCCATGCAAAGCTTTTTATTATCCGGGAAAACGCGGCATCCAGGGGAGCGCGGATGTTTGTTTTTTCGCCAGTATACGGGTGGTCAAACACAAGCTGTACAGCCGTGAGCAGCAGGCGGCCGCAGTCGAAAACCTCGGCAAAAAAACGGTTGTGAGCCGAATCCCCGTGCGCCCTGTCTCCTATAACAGGATGTGAAATATGCTGCAGGTGGCGGCGTATCTGGTGAAATTTTCCGGTCTCCGGCATTATGAGCAGCAGGGAGTATCTGGCGGTGTTATAGGGCCCGACAGGATAGGGCAGCTCAACTTTGCCGAGGCGCATATACCTGGTAAGAGCGGGCTGGGATATCCCGGTTCGGATTTTACCTTCCCTGTATTTTACCAGCGGCTTGTCAATTACGCCTTCTGTGTCTGCATGGCCGCGCACAACAGCAAGATAGAGTTTGGAGACCTGCTGATTTGAAAAGGCTTCGGCAAGCATGGACGCGGCCTCGGCATGCCGTCCGAACACCAGCACGCCCGAGGTGGGCTTGTCCAGCCTGTGTACCGGGTATACCCGTGCACCGAGTATGTCGCGTATCATCTGAAGGGCGAATTCGGTTTCCTGGGGCGCGCCACGGGCCCTGTGGACCATCAATCCGGATGGCTTGTTGACTGCCACGTAATCCCGGTCTATGTATAGTGTTTCAAGCATTAAAAAATAATAACAGCCGGGCCGCGGTTTGGCTACCTCAAAAATCCGGCAAAAGTTAAAAGCAATATGGGCAATCAGGGAAACATTTGGTAGACTTTTCAACCTGCGAGTTAAAAGTTATCAGTTAATTGTTAATGGTTTAAGGGAAAAGCTCAACAATTTCAAAAAGTTACAGTCTTAATGCTTCTGGGCAGTTGAAATCTCGAAAAACGAAATAATTTCAGAGTGTTGTGCAAAAACTTTTGACTGTCCATTTTTCAAGTTGGGACAGAAAAAAACAGAATCCGGGGTGCCGGGATTCGCAAAAAGAGCAGTATAAAAACAGGGGGGATTGACGGGATGAATATTTTATTAACCGGAGGGGCGGGCTATATAGGCAGCCATACCTGCGTGTCCATCATTGAAAGCGGCCATCGCGCGGTAGTTGCCGACAATCTCTCAAACAGCAGTAAAGAGGCGGTAAAAAGAGTTGAGAAGATAACCGGTGCCAGAGTGCGGTTTTACAAAACCGATCTGCGCGACAGGGCTGCTTTAAAAGAAATTTTTAAATCCGAAAAAATAGACTGCGTGATTCATTTTGCAGGGTTGAAAAGCGTTGCGGAATCTGTTGAAAAACCCATTGCCTATTATGAAAACAATCTCGGGGCAACCTTTTGCCTGTGCGATGTCATGCACGAGTCCGGGGTAAAGGATCTTGTTTTCAGCTCTTCTGCCACGGTCTATGGAAATCCGAAAAGAGTTCCCATAAAAGAAGACGCCGCTGTTTCGCCCTTTAACCCCTACGGCCGCACAAAGCTGATGATAGAGCAGATTTTAACAGACCTGCATGCCTCTGATCCTGCCTGGAACATAGTGCTTCTGCGATACTTCAATCCCGTTGGCGCACATCCAAGCGGCCTGATAGGCGAGGACCCGGCAGACATTCCAAACAACCTGATGCCCTATATCAGCAGGGTGGCTGTGGGCCAGCTCGACGAAGTCCGCGTGTTTGGAAACGATTACCCCACCCCTGACGGAACCGGGGTGCGCGACTACATCCACGTCATGGATCTTGCAGAAGGCCACGTGCGCGCCCTGGACAAGATCGCCGCAAACTGCGGCGTCTTTACCTGCAACCTGGGAACAGGACGCGGCTATTCAGTGCTTGAAATGATTTCAGCCTTTGAAAAAGCCTGCGGCAAAAAAATCCCCTACTGTATCACGGACCGCCGCCCCGGAGACATTGCCGAATGCTGGGCCGACCCCTCGCTTGCCCAAAAAGAGCTGGGCTGGCAGGCCAGATACGGAATTGAAGATATGTGCGCTGATGCTTGGCGGTGGCAGTCCATGAATCCGGAGGGGTTTTGAAATAATTGGAAAAATCATT
>JBKHFD010000022.1:0-21677 GCA_046540355.1 Desulfobacterales bacterium | reverse complement strand
CCTTGGCCCTTGGCCCTTGAACGAAGTTACTTTGCCATCACTTTTCAGCAGCATAAAACTGCGATGAAAGCATGCCTGCAAGCATTAAAGCTGCACCTATCCACCCCCTTGCCGGAAGCGTTTCACCAAGAACAAGCATGCCGGCCATTACTGCAAAAACCGTCTCCAGGCTAAGAATTATGGCCGCATGCGCGGGCGGGGCTTTTTGCTGGGCTACGACCTGAAGTGTAAAACCTATGCCCACCGAAAGCAGTCCTCCGTATAATAAGGGAACAGCCGCATCATATACCGCGGACCAGCTCGTGACTTCCAGGAAAAAACCGGCCACAAGGCTTATAGCCGAGCACACCCAGAACTGAATCACGGAAAGCTTCAACACATCGAGCCTGGGTGCAAACCAGCCTATTACCAGGACGTGAAATGCATACATAAAGGCGCATATAATGACAAGGATATCGCCCGTGCAGAAATAAAATCCCTTCTGGACGGTCAAAAGATAAAGCCCGGATACGGATAAGACCGCACCCGCCCATCCTCCGATTCCCGGGCGCATACCCCATATAAGCCCCAGCAGAGGCACAATGACCACATACAGTCCGGTAATAAAACCCGCTTTTCCCGCCGTGGTATAAACAAGGCCTATCTGCTGGAGAATACTTCCGCCAAACAGAAAGAGCCCTGCCAGCAGCCCTGCAAAAATCAGAAAAGATGTTTTCTCCTGCTTTTTTACGATAAAAAGCCTGTAGCGGCTGAAAAAAAGCATGATCGGAGTCAGAAACATGGCGCCCAGGGCGAACCTGATACCGGTATACATGAACGGACCGATGTGGTCCATTCCCACCTTCTGGGCGACAAACGCCGAACCCCAGATCATGGCGGTAAGAAGCAAAAGGAGGTCGCCTTTGAGATGGGCACGCGGGGTCATTTGTCAGGCGCTTTCAGCACTGAGATAGGCGTTTAAGCGCTTTTCAATGCGCCGGAACAGCCACAGCACGCCGTATACTATTACAAGATACAGTCCTGCCGCAAAAAGATAGGTTTCATAGAAGGCAAAGCTTCTGGTGGCTATTTCTCCGGCCAACCCGGTAATATCCATAACTGTTATTATTGATACAAGAGATGAAGCCTGCAAAAGGAAAATAACCTCGTTGGTATATGAAGGCCATGCAATCCTTATGGCCCTGGGTATTATGATCCTGCGGTAAAGCAGCACCCCTGACATGCCGCAGGCGCGCGCAGCCTCTATTTCCCCGGATGGCACGCCCTGTATGCCGCCCCTGAAGATCTCGGTTGAATAGGCCGCGGTGTTTAATGTCAGGGATAAAACAGCGCAGAACCAGGGGCTTTGAAACAGGTGCCACAGGCCCGCGGCCTGAAGCTGGGCCTGAAACTGCCCGGAACCGTAATATATGAGAAAGATCTGAACCAGCAGAGGGGTGCCCCGAAAATAAAAGGTGAATGCATATACAGGCAGGGAAAAGATCTTCCGGGCCGATACCCTGATCACCGACAGGGGGATGGCCATGCAGAAACCTATAAACACGCTTATTGCGGTTATCTGTATGGTAAACCATGAGGCGATCAAAAACCGGGGAATATTTTCGACAATGATTTCCACCCTTCTATGTCCTCCTTATTCCCCGCTCGGCACGTTTTTCAGCCCACTGCTGGATAATATTGGAAACAATCGTAATGCACAGGTAAATAAGGGAGGCCGCCAGGAAAAAAGTGAAGGGCTTTCTCGTGTTTCTGGCTGCTATATCCGCGCTGCGCATCAGCTCGGGAAGCTGGATTACGGAAATAAGGGCCGTGGCCTTAATCAGGACCATCCAAACATTGCCAAGGCCCGGAAGGGCAAAGCGCATCATCTGGGGCAGCAAGATCCGGCGGAATGTAAGAGCCCTGCCCATGCCGCAGGCACGCGCGGCCTCAATCTGGCCCCTGGGCACAGCCAGGTAAGCCCCTCTGAAAACCTCGGTTGAAAACGCCCCGTAAATGAATCCTATGGTAAGCACTCCGGCGGCAAAAGGATTAAGAGAGATGTATACAGGGAATCCCAAAGCAACGGTTATGTCCTGAATCAGCGTGGGAAGTCCGTAATATACCAGCAGTATCAGCACCAGCTCGGGAATCCCGCGGATTACAGTGGTATATACATCGGCCAGAAAACGCACAACCGGAGATGCCGAAAGCTTGCAAAGCATACCGATCAGCCCCAGAAAAATTGCTATAACCATAGAACTGACCCCCACATAGACAGTCAGCCTGGCACCCTGGAGCAAAAGCGAACCGTAACCTTCCAACCCGAGCAATGCAGACCCTTCTCCTGTTTATTGCCGTCTAATCCTTATACTGCCGGAAGCTGTTTTTATCAGTCGCCGTAGACGTCAAAATTAAAATACTTATCATTTATTTCTTCGTATGTGCCGTCTTTGCGGATCTGCTTTATAGCCTCATTAAAGGCCCTGCGCAAATCATCGTCGCCTTTTCTGACCGCAATTCCTATTCCTTCGCCGAACCATTCTTCATCGGTGTAGCCAGGACCGGCAAATTCGTAATCTTCTCCGGCTTCGGCATCAAGAAAGCCTTCCTGAAGCACCACGGCATCGGCAAAAAGAAGATCCAGCCGGCCGGAGGTCATGTCCATGTTGGCCTCCTCCTGGGTAGCATAAGATCTGACTTTCATAATATCGCCGAAATTGTCGTTTATGAAATTGGCAGATACCGTGGCTCTCTGGACACCCACGGTCTTTCCCTCCAGGCCTTCCTCGGAGATCTCTATCTCGTCATCCTCATGTTTCACGAATCTTGCAGGAGTCTGGTAATATTTTTTTGTAAAATCGACCCGTTTTTTACGCTCCTCGGTTATGCTCATGGAAGCTATGATGGCGTCATATTTCTTGGCAAGAAGGGCCGGAATCATGCCTTCCCAGCTCTGAGTCACGAATTCGCATTCCATGTCCGCGGCCTCGCACAGGGCTTCGGCTATTTCGATATCAAAGCCCTGCAGGTTGCCGTCCTTGTCAGTGTAGTTAAAGGGAGGGTAGGCGCCCTCGGTGCCGATTTTAACTGTATCTTCCGCCGCCGGGGCCGGAACAGAAAAAAAGATGCAGAAAACAAGCAGAAGTGAAATGTGTAAGTATCGTTTCATTTTTTCCTCCATTCTCCTGGGGTTGAATTAATGGCGTCATGCGCCTGTTATTTATCAGAAAAACCGCGCCAGAAATGCGCGGCAGCGCTGTGATGCCGGATTCTGAAAAATATAGTCCGGGGCCCCCTCGTCTTCTATTACGCCGTCGTGCAGAAAAATGACATTGCTGGAAACCTCTTTTGCAAAACCCATTTCATGGGTGGCCATAATCATGGTGCGTCCTTCTTTTGCAATATCCTGGATTACACGCAGCACTTCGCCAACCAGCTCGGGATCAAGCGCGGAGGTAGGCTCGTCGAAAAGCATAACATCGGGTTCCATGGCAAGAGCCCGGGCAATGGCTGCACGCTGTTTCTGCCCCCCAGAGAGATGGGCGGGATAATAATGGCCCCTGTCTGCAATGCCCACCTTTTCCAGGTAGGCCATTGCCTTTTGCCTGGCTTCTTTTTTGGGTTTTTTTAATACGTGCACCGGCGCCTCGATCACATTTTCAAGCACCGTCATATGCGACCAGAGGTTAAAATGCTGAAAAACCATCCCAAGCTTTGTCCGGACCCGGTCCACCTGCCTGTGATCTGCTGGCACTGTTTCTTTTCTGCGGTTTTTTGCAAGCCGGATATGCTCTTTGCCCACGTGAATCTCGCCCGAAGTGGGGATCTCAAGCAAATTAATACATCGCAGAAGCGTGCTTTTGCCCGAACCCGACGATCCTATAAGTGCTATCACGTCACCCTGGAGGGCTGTAAGCGATATCCCTTTTAAAACCTCGAGCCGGCCGAAATTTTTATACAGGTCTTTTATCCTGACGGCAGCCGGAAAGGAGTTGTTTTCCATGGGATCATTCACTATTTCGGCGCCTCTGCCAAATAAAGTTCAAAATTTTTAGCTTTGTTCAAAAAAACAAGATCCTCCTGCCATAACGAGACCTTAACCTATAGAAGCCCTGGATAAGTGTCAAGAAGAAAACCCAACACCCATGGGCGCCCTTGCCTTATTAACTTACTATAGCGAACAATAAATAACATTAATAAGTTAAGGGCGTCCTTCATTCTGGAATTGAAATGAAGGTGGAATAAAGATATCAAAAGGACATGAAAGAATAACATCCCCCGCATCGGAACCGGGTAAAAAGAGCAACTATTCAGCCTCTTCAAGGATCTGAGCGATCCTGGCGCGCACTTCCTCCGGGATTCTTTCTGCGGGATCAGGCCGGCTGTTTACAAGAAAGCGGGTCTTGTCCAGTATGCGCCGGGGCATGGAGGAGAAAACCCGGCCGGCGTTTTTTAATTCTTCCGACAAACCCTTATGTTCTTCCCGGGCATCGCCTGAAGGCTGAGGTTTTTTTGCCCTTTGTTCTGTGATTTTCCGGAAATCGCCTCCCGGCCCCGCGGCCTGGATCTGCTTTCTGGCAAGGGTTTCTTCGTTTACAAGCACCCCTTTTGCCATGAATCCGCTTTTTTCAATGATCTCGTCTGCAAGCACCAGCTGGAAAGGAGAGCCGCACATTCCAGACTCCAGGAACCCAACATCATGGACGAGATTGGGGCCGCTTAACATTGCCGAATGTATGGACAGCGCTGATTCAATTGCGGCCTGTGCATCCATTGCCTTGGAATCGCTGCACCCGGCGGCGGAAAACACCGGGAATCCCAGGTATTCTCCCATCTCTGTAAGGCCGGCCTCAAGGCTCGAAAGCTCGGGCGCGCCATAGGCAAACACCGCCTCCCTCATGTCCAGTATGGACTGGGTTCCGCCTATTATTATACAGGCCCCGGGATTAATGGTTTGCGCGATCACTACTCCCATAATCGATTCTGCAAGGGTCACAGCAATGTGGGCTGCATGTGTGGCCGGAACCGTTCCGCCGCCCGTGCTTGCAGGGGCAAAAATCTGGGGTATGTTGTTTTCCGCGCAGTACATTACCTTGTCAATGGCATTGAAATCCGAGAGCAGCGGGGATATGGGCTCATTGTAAAAAAGATAGTTCGGCTTTTGTTCAAATTCCTCGGGACCGCCGGCCACGGCAACGCCTATCTGGTGTATGGCCCTGCAGTGCTCCGTGGAAAAGCACCAGGCAATCGGCGGCTTACCGGAATTCTGAATCATCTCTGCAAACTCGCAAAGCCCTTCCTTCCCGCTCGGAGCATCGCTTACCAGACCCAGAGACATAACAAATCCTATGGATTCAAGGGCATCGCACAGGCCTGCCACCATTGCAGCATCCTGCCTGGTATATTTCCTGCGCTCAAAGGTGAAAGGATCAATAAAATTGGGGCATGTGGGACCGGGTCCGAAATTTGTATAACCCTGCTCTATGCGCAGCGCCACCTCCCCGCTCCTGCTGTAGATATTGGTTACCGGCGGCACCGAGGCAAGCGCCTTTTTTACAACATGGGAAGGAATATATACCCTTTCGTTTTTGATCCTGCAGCCGTTATACTCCAGCAGAGCCCTTGCCTGATTGTGCTGGACCTTCACACCGGTGTGCTGAAGAATTGTAAGAACCTGGTTGAATATCAGCCGCTTCTGACCCTCGGATAAAAACGAAAATCTTACATGCTGGTTTTCGGTCAGGTTTGTCCTTGTTCCCATGATTTACCCCTCCTTTGACCGGGCATCTGCCAGGACCCGGAGTTCTTCTGCAAGTTTGGGGTCAAATGGTTCCGGCGCGTGTTCTTTCAGGATTTTCTCCCGTTTTTCCGCAGCCCGGTCTGCCATTGTTTTTTCTCCCGCCCCGCTCCAGTTCTGATACACCGACCTGTCTGCAAGCTCCGGCCTGAACCATTCCCGCCAGTGCTCAAGGGTGTGATCCTGGGTAAGATATTCTCCGCCGGGCCCCACCGCCTCTATAAGACCGGTTGCCAGATATTCTTCTTCCGTGCATATACCTTTTCCGATCTGGCTTATCATTGCTATTATCTCGTTGCAGACCACCAGGCTGTCAGGACAGAAACTCCTGGCTCCTCTTATCAGACCTGAGCCGTAGATAAGGTCCGCTCCTGAAAGAAAGGCGTAGTACAGACCTGAAACCCAGCCTGTGCCCGCGTCCTGATCTATTTCCGCGGAATCTGTGATGCCTGCGGGAGAAAGCATGGCAAGACCCAGCCATTTGGAAATATCAGTATTTGCAGCAGCGCTCAAACCCAGCTGCGGTGCCGAAAAGCAGGGATCATCCCCTGACGTCCCTGCCGCTGTTGTCACTCCTCCCCTTATAATCGGCATGCCTGGATTTTTAAGATAGGATAGCACTGATACCACCATGGTTTCAGCAAGAGTCAAAACCAGTGTTCCTGCAATGCTTTCAGGGGCTGTTACGCCTGAAACCGCACCTGAAGCGCACACGCAAGGAATTTTGTGTTCCGCGCAGAACAGGATCTTTTCAGCCTCGCTCCCGGCAAGGGTAAGCGGGGAATCAATCCCGCAATAGCAGGCAAAAAGAGGGCTGAGCTGAAATTCCTTTTCCCCGCCCGATACAAGGCACATCATCTCCCACAGGGTTTTAAGCTCGTTTATATCCGAAGGCCCCAGAACAAGGGGCTTGCAGGACCCCTTTAGCAGTGCCGGCACGCATGTAAGATCCCATGAATTGTTCCCCCTGGACAGGGGTTTTAAAGGACCTGCTATAAAATCTATGCCTGTCAATGAATCGGCCAGCCTGGATGCATTATAAACCTGCTCGTAAGCCGTGCCGCCCAGAGTTTGATCCTTCTGGGGATAAACAGGCCCGGCGCCAAATGCCAGTTCATCCTTCTGGAGCCTGACGGATCTTTCCCCCGTCCTTCGGGCAAGGGCAATTTTTTTGGGGTGCTCCCGCAGGGCCCTTTCCGCAAGGAACGCGGGTATGCGCACCAGGCCGTCCCCTGTAACCGCAGCTCCGCCGCCTTCAAACAGCTCCAGGGCTTTTCTGCTTTTCACCAGCGCGCCGTCGCTTTCTATTATCCCCAGGGCGTCAAAATAGATCCGCTCCATTTCGTCTTCCGACAGCACCCTGAAATTGGGCGTGGTCTGAACAATCTCCCGTATTTTCATAATATGCCTCCTTGCCGTTAAATAAAACAATAACACACCAAAATCAAGTAGAACGCCCTTAACTTATTAACTTCTTCGCAACGAGCCCTGGTGGCAAATAATTCTGCATGCCCTTGAATTAATCCCAGTTTTTTGTTGTTTTAAGTTATTTTTAGTTATTATTGGTTTTTTAATTTTTAAATTATTGACAAAAACAAACCTGTTCTATATTTTTTCCGCAAACTTTGCCCGGGGAGCTGTGCATGGGAGAATTGTTTTCAACCCGCCAGGTGGCCCAATACCTGGGGGTAAACGAAAAAATGGTCTATACTTTGATCGCGGAAAAGGGCCTTCCTGCCTCCAAGGCCACCGGCAAGTGGCTTTTCCCGCAACATCTGGTGGACCAGTGGATCGAGGCGCACACGGTAAATCTTTCTGCTGCCGCCGGGCCGGCGCCCTTTGCAGAAGGCCTGCTTATACTTGCAGGCAGCAATGATCCGCTTCTTGAAAAGGCAATAGGACTGTTTAACGGCACTTATACCGACAATCTGTCAGTGTTCGGCAACCTGGGCAGCCTTGGGGGCATCAGGTCTCTGAAACACGATTTGTGCCACATTGCCTCCAGCCACCTTATGCAGGATAACGGGAAAGATTATAATTTCGGTATACCGGAAAAATACATAAGCCCCGCGCCTGCCGTGGTAAATTTCTGCAGAAGAAGGCAGGGATTGATAGTGGCGGCCGGAAATCCCCACGAAATAAAAAGCACCTCTCGGCTGGGCAGGCCCGGAATACGAATTGTTAACCGAAAACTTGGAACAGGCACCAGGCAGCTTTTTGACCTGGAGCTTAAAACCGCGGGCTTAAAAGGTGCCGACATTGAGGGCTACGAAAACGAGGTGCAAAGCCACATGGATGCGGCCCTCGAAGTTCTCCGCGAAAGGGCGGACGCCGCCCCCGGCATACAGCCTGCAGCAGAGCGCCTGGGACTGGATTTTGTAGCCTGGAGATGGGAAAGATACGATCTTTTAATCCGCAAGGAGCGTTTTTTTGACAAGCCGGTGCAGCGCTTTCTCGGGATGCTGGGCGAGGATTCCTTCAGAAGGCTGGCGGCCGGATACGAAGGATACGATGTTTCGTCAAGCGGAAAGATGGTCTTTGCCGGACAGGAGGAAACAGATACCAATAAAACGCAGACCCGGGAAGAAATGAAATGAAGTCTTTTATCCGTTTTTTAATGCCGGGGCTTCTTGCAGCAGCACTCTCGGCAGTTCTTTGCCTTCCCGCCGCAGCGGACGAACAGGACAAACTGCTCATGGCCACCACCACCAGCACCGACAACACAGGCCTTCTCGAATATCTTGAACCGTATTTTGAAGAGGCATCCGGCATAGATCTGCGCTGGATTGCCACAGGGACGGGAAAAGCCCTTGAACTGGGCAGAAACTGCGATGCGGATGTTTTGCTGGTCCATGCCCCGACTGCGGAAAAAAAATTCGTGAAAGACGGATACGGGAAAAACCGCACACAGGTCATGTACAATGATTTCGTAATTATAGGGCCCGAATCCGATCCTGCCGGCATAAAAGGCAAATCCGTGTCAGGGGCGCTTTTGGCCATAAAGGAAAAAGGTGCAAAATTTATAAGCAGGGGGGATGACTCGGGAACCCATAAAAAAGAACTTTCACTGTGGGAAAAAGCAGACCTGCGGGTGCCTGAAAAACAGAACTGGTACATCCAGACGGGCCAGGGCATGCTGCCTAGCATAAATATAGCAGAAGAGCGATCCGCTTACATAATGACCGACCGGGGCACTTATATCAAGTACGCCCATGGAAAAGGCGGGAAGCCTTCTCTTGAAATAATGGTTGAAGGCGAGCCTGCACTGCGCAACCAGTATAGTGTAATCCAGGTAGATCCTGAAAATTGTCCCAAGGTAAATGCCATGGCAGCGCGAAAATTTTCCCGCTGGATGGCCGGCAAGCAGGCTCAGAAACTCATAGGCGAATTCAGGCTAATGGGCAAAAACCTGTTCATCCCGAATGCCGGGCAATAATGCCTGATGGACTTTATTCTGCAAGGACTAACAGAAGCTTTCCGGCTTATTCTGGCGGGAGATGAAGAGACCTTTTCCGCAGTGTCGGCGACCCTTAAGGTCTCTTCTCTTTCCATGGCGGCAAGCCTTGCACTGGGCATTCCCCTGGGATTTCTTTTAGGATACCTCCGGTTTCCGGGAAGACGCAAGATCCGCATGGTGGTTGACACTCTTTTGTCGCTTCCCACGGTATTTATCGGCCTTATGGTGTATGCCTTTATTTCCGGCAGGGGGCCGCTGGGAGAAATGAATCTTCTTTTCACCCTGCCCGGCATTGCCATAGGACAAACCATTCTGGCCCTGCCTATAGTGATCGCACTTTCGGCCACGGCTGTTGAAAGCCTGGAGGCCGGCCTTCGCACAACCCTTCTTTCACTCGGGGCCGGGAGATTCCGATTGATGACGGGAACACTGTGGGAGGCCCGGCACGCCATACTCGCATCAGCGCTTACAGCATACGGAAGAGTTATGACAGAGGTGGGAATCTCCATGATGGTAGGGGGAAACATCAAGTGGCATACCAGGACCATTACCACGGCAATTGCCCTTGAGACCGCCAAGGGCAAATTCGCCATGGGAATCGCACTGGGCCTGGTATTGCTGATGATTGCATTTGCGGTAAATGCCGGGGTTTCATTTTTGCGCAGAAAATAGACAGGCCGAATATGTCTTTATACAAGCTTGAAAACATAGAGCAGCGCTACGGCGGAAAAACCGTGCTTTCAATACCTGACTGGTCTGTTGCCGAAGGTACCATAACCGGGTTCTACGGTCCTAACGGCAGCGGCAAAAGTACGCTTTTAAGACTTCTCGGATTCACTGATTCCCCTGCTTCCGGCAGAGTCTATTTTCACGGGGAAACGCCGGACATTTATTCTGAAAACCCCAGGCGCAGGGTCACCCTTCTGCCCCAGGAATCCTACCTGCTCAAACGCACGGTTTACCAAAACATAGCCTATGGCCTGCGAATAAGGGGGGACAGAAAAAATGAAAAACAAAGAATCAGTCAGGCCATGGCCCTTGTAGGCCTTGAGGCGCAAAGTTTTGCCCAAAGGCCCTGGTATGCTCTTTCCGGCGGAGAGGCAAGAAGGGCCGCAATGGCGGCACGGCTGGTGCTAAGCCCGGAGGTGCTTCTTCTTGACGAACCAACCGCAGGGGTTGACGTCCAAAGCGCCCGGCTGATGAAGCAGGCTTCAGCAGACGCG
This sequence comes from Desulfobacterales bacterium, assembly GCA_046540355.1. Lineage (GTDB taxonomy): Bacteria > Desulfobacterota > Desulfobacteria > Desulfobacterales > Desulfosalsimonadaceae > Desulfosalsimonas. Next base: position 11,218 of record JBKHFD010000022.1, on the reverse strand, counting down.
CATCTTAAAAACGGTGTTACGCTCGTTATTGCAAGCCACGATCTTCAGTGGCTCGAAGACATCTGTACCGACATTTTTTACATGTTTGACGGAAAAATCCTGGGAAAAGGCACCAGAACCTTTATATTCGGACCCTGGGAAAAAACCGGAGATAGCGGCGCCCTATGCAGACTTGCAGACGGGCAGGTGTTTTTCGCGGAAAACGCGCCCGAAGATCCGGGCAGCGCAGCCGCAGCCATAGCCCCGGAAGAACTTGGCCTTTATTTGGAAAAACAGGATATTTCGCCGGAAAAAACCGCCCTGCAGGGAATTCTTCTCCGTCTGGCCCTGGAAAGACACAGCGGAAGAATAAGGGCCTCTATATCGGCAGGCCATACCGAGTTCATTGTTTACCCGGATCCGGAATCCATTCACAGGAAAGGATTTCTCCCCGGCGCACCCGTATGGCTGGCATATACACCGCAAAAAGTGGAATGGTTCAGCAGCGGGGACGCCCCTCCCATTTCCGGGTTTTAATTTCGGCTTCAGCTCTGCTATACTATAGACATCTTAACCCTCGAGCGGATCAAAGCTCCCGTGCTTCAGATTTACTGCAAATTTTCAAATACCGGAGGTTGGCTATGGGCATTGAATTTGAAATGCAGGACAAGATTGCAAAATTTTTAAACCCGTTTAACAATTTTGAACTCTCAGAGGCCAAATGCCAGGTGAGAAAAGACCCTCTTACCGGCAGAACCGGCCGTCTGGCTCATTTTGTGGGTTTTAAGCCCCCCGTGGCTGATTTTTCCAAAATAATCGAGAATTCAGAACAAAACTGCCCTTTCTGTCCGGAAAACGTGCTTAAGATGACCCCGAAATTCGACCCGCAACAGATTCCGGAAGAGAGGCTGGAGAAGGGCGAATCCGTACTGTTTCCCAATCTTCTGCCCTATGACGCCCACAGCGCGCTTGCCGTGCTGTGCAAAAAGCATTACAGGTCTCTTACGGAATTTACCCCGGATATATTCATGGATGCTTTTAAAAACTGTCTCGCCTACCTGGAAAGAGTAATAAAAGACAGGAGCAGCACTTACGGCCTTGTTACCTGGAACTACATGCCAGCCGCAGGCTCCAGCCAGGTGCATCCCCACTTTCAGGTCTATGCAACCGAGGCCCCGGGCAACTTTCTCCGGACAATGCTGACCGCGGGCAAAAAATACCAGCAGGAAAACGGCCGCACCTACTGGGAGGACTATATAAAGGCGGAAACAGAGGCCGGCCAAAGGCTTGTCAAACAAGGTGAAAACAGCGTATGGCTCACCGACTTTGTTCCATTGAGCGCTTTGACCGATGTTGTGGGAATTTTTCCGGAAAAACAGACCCTGTTTGACCTAAGTGATGCAGAACTGCAGGAAGCATCACAAATGCTTAACACCGTAATAGATTATCTCGGCCGGCAGGGTGTCTACAGCCTGAACATGGGTTGGATGCCCGCGGTGGAGGATGAGAAACATCACTGGCTCCAGCTCAGGATATCGCCCAGGCTTTATCTGGCCCCCCACGTATGGTGTACTGAAACGCCTTCGCTGGTCTATCAGTACCAGGAATCCTTCATGATCTGGGCGCCCGAGGATACGGCAAAAGAACTGGGCGAATTTGTTAAAAGAGCTGAGAGCGGAGAATAAAAAACAGCCGGAACAAGGAAAAGCAATTTTATGACTGCGGAACTTCCCCAACTGCCCCCGCAGGCCAAATGTAGCAGATGCAGAGGCAGGGCCGTGGTTTCCCTGCCTAATCATAATTCCAGGTTCTGCGAGGCCTGTTTTATCCATTTTTTCCAAACCGCTGTGCAAAGGGGGCTTAAAAAAGCGGGACCGGAAAAAAACAGTCCTCTTATGGTAGCTGTCTCCGGGGGGAAGGATTCCCTTGCCGCATGGTCGGTGCTCCACGATCTCGGTTTTGAAACAAAGGGCCTGCATATAAACCTCGGCATTGAAGGCTTCTCTGAGATCTCCAGGGATGCTGTTGCCGAATTCGCAGCTTCCAGGGGACTCCCCTGGTCAGAATACAGTCTTAAAAATGAATTCGGCTACAGCATGCCAGAGATCTACAGCATCCTTAAATATAAAATCTGCTCTGTGTGCGGCAGGCTGAAAAGACAGTTCTTAAACCGGCTAACTGCCAAAGAGGGCTACAATTGCCTTATTACCGGACACAATCTTGATGATGAAGCAGCCCGTTTGCTTGGAAACCTGGTCGGAGACCGGCAGGAATTTGTCAAGCGCCAGTTTCCATGGCTTCCCTCTCCGCACCCGGCGATTCCTGCGAAATTAAAACCGCTGCATCGGCTGGAAATAAAGGAAATACTTGTATACTGCAAAATAAAAAACATCTCCCCCTCGGGTTATACATGCCCGTTTTCCCGGAATGCCACCAGCAACTATTTCGCGGAAGCCCTTGAGCACCTGGACAAAAAAATGCCGGGCACCAAGCGCGGATTCCTGTTTTCCTACCTTCGAAAGCCAAAGGAGCTTCAGCCCGGGGATAAATATGTCAAATGCTCTGTCTGCGGTCAACCGGCGCATTCTTCCACCTGTCCGGTATGCGGTATTAAAAAGCGCATACAGGAAATAGAGGCAAAACGGTTTGCGGAAAATATCCGGAAATTAAACACAGGAATCAAGGACCAGAAAACATTTCCGGCCCCTGATTCAAACCCTTAATTGAAAAGGAGGAAAAAGCCATGGGAATCCGCACCCCACAGGAGTACAGGGAAAGTCTGCGCGACGGAAGAAACGTCTACATCAGCGGTGAAAAGGTAGAAGACATTACAAAACACCGTGTTCTGGGAGTAACCGTGGACACGGTTGCGGCAGGCTATGAAATGACGGCCTCGGATGATCCGGAAATACGAAAGCAACTGATCGCCGAGCATCCGGAAACAGGGGAGCCCATCAACCGTTTTTTCATAACCCCTGAAAAATCCGAGCAATTGTTTGACAGGACCCGGATGATTCATCTTTTAATGGGGCACACCGGAGGACTCCCCTTTGGAAAGGACATAGGCACGGACTGTCTCAATGCAGCCATGGTGGTAGCACGCCAAATGGGAAACAAGCAGTACGAAGAAAACGCTAAAAACTTCCTGGAGCATCTGCGCAAAAATGATCTTCACACCTGCGGGGCGGTAAGCTGCGTCAAGGGGGACCGCTCCAAAGAACCCGCCATGCAGAAGCATCCGGATTATTACCTTCACGTTGTGGATAAAAACAAGGACGGCATAGTGGTCAAGGGCGCCAAGATGCACATTACCAGCGCCCCCAACGCAAACGAGATCATCGTGGTGCCAACACGCCAGATGCGGGAAAACGAGGCAGAATACGCGGTTAGCTTTGCCATCCCTGCAAACACAGAAGGCATTACCTTTATCTGCAGAAACGGGCGCGGGCCCTGGTCTGACCGGGAATTTCATCCCGACCGGCCGGTGCGCGAGCTCACCGAAGCCATGATCGTATTTGACAACGTGTTTGTTCCCTGGGACAGGGTCTTTATGTGCGGCGAATGGCAGCATTCCATGCTTCTTGCTTACACATTTGCAACTTTTCACCGGTTTACCGCAATCAGCTACAAGATCCCCTCTGTGGAGGTCATGGCAGGCTGTGCAGTTGCAATGGCCAAATACAACGGACTTGAAAAAGTCGGCCACATCCGCGACAAACTGGCAAATATAGCCGCCTACGTGGAAACCTTAAGGGCGCTTACCCGGGCCTCTGCCCTGGAACCGGTCATGTACGGCAACATCGCGGTACCCAACCCGCTTGTTACCAACATGGCAAAACTTCATTTTGCAGACAACTACCACGATTTCGTAAAACTAATCCAGGACATCGGCGGAGGGATCATCGCGACCTGTCCTGACAAGCGGGACTGGAACAACCCGGACATTCACGAATATCTTGAGCATTACCTGGGCGGCTCGGAAAAATACAGCACCATGGAGCGGATGCAAATGATACATGAAACAATGCGGCACGTTTGCTCCCACGAATCCGGCTTCCACGAGGTAACAACAGTGCATGCCGAAGGCTCCATGGCAGCCCAGAAAATGATGATTCTTTATGAATCGCCTCTGGAGCGCTACGAAACCCGGGCCAAAAAGGCCGCCGGCATTATAGAGGACTGATCGCGTCAGCTGCCGGCATTTTCCCGTCTTGCGACGGTCCAGGGCTTATCCGCTATTTTGCAGTAAAGGGCAAAAAGCAGAAACACCATGGTCAGCCCAAGATGTGCCAGCAGTAAAACAATTACGAACTGGGGAGAAAAAGGGACAAAAAAGGTGTTTCTGATTACAAGCAGAATACCGGAGACAAATAAACCGCAAAGAATTGCCGCCCGCACGGCACCGGAGCCCGAAAGCTTCCGGTGCCTGCGGGTGACAAGGAAAAATTCAGCGGCAAAGTAAGCCGCAATCCCAAGAATTGCTGCAGCCCCCAGGTAATGAAGGAAATGGGTGGTATAGAATTCCGCCAGCCATCCCAGACCCGGGATGTCTGCGATATAGTAGCGTTTGAAAATAGGCATCTGCGCGAACCCGGTTAGAGCCATAAGAAACAGAACCAGGCCGTATGCGTAATTAAGTTTGCGTCCGGTGCGCGCTGCTGCGTAATTTCCTGTTTTCATGATGCTTCTCCTTTATTTCCGGCTTGTTATTAACAAGTTAATAAGTTAAGGGCGCCCCCCTATGATTTGCTGATAAAACTGTAGGCTTTTACCGCCGCGGCCGCGATTCCTGCAAACGGGGCAATGAGCATGGCTGTGGTCAGGTTCTCGTCCTTGTCCATGGCATTGTCGGCGGCAGCGAGATGCGGCATGCCTTCTGCCTTTTCAATTGCGGCATCAAGCTCTTCAAATGGCACCGGGGATACGTAAATTGTATTTGTACCACCGTTTTCGGTCTCTCCGTAAATGTAGCCTCCTATTTCCCCGGCGATTTCATGGGCTTCCCTTATAATCTCATTTCTCCGGCCGATCTTCTGCACGTTTGCAGGACAGGCCACGATACAGGCGGGCTTTTTGCCTCCGGCCACGCGCTCGTAGCAACGGTCGCACTTATACATTACGCCGTTTCCAGCAAAAGAAGGCATTACATCAAGATAAAGCCCCACCCCGGTCTGACGCTGGGGGATGCTCCAGGGACAGACATTTTTGCATTTCGATCCTCCCAGGCAAAGATCGTAATCAATTCTGGAGATCCCGTTTTTATACTGCCTTGCCGCACCCCAGGGGCAAAGGTTTACGCACGGCGGGTTAACGCAGTGCATACAGCGCCTGGGAATATTTATTGTTTCTTTGGAGCCGTCTACCTCCACCTCTGCCTGCTGGATATAAAGAAAGTTATAAGGGGTAAGCCGCTCCCTTACATGCCGCTTCTCAGACCAATCCTCCACCTTGACCCTGGAGGGATACATTTGCGGAAACGGCTTTTTAGGCTCGGGAAACTTGTGCCCGTTTGTCTCCCTGCATGCCTCAACGCAAGCCCCGCACCCGATGCACTTGCGGATATCGAGCAGGGTTGCAAGCTGACCGTCCAAGCTGTTTCCTGCCTCCCCAACAGAGGGCACCGCCAGGGCGGCGGCAGAACCGGCAGCTGCAATGCCTCCTTTTAAAAATGATCGTCTTGAAATTGAATCAGACATGATCCACCTCGTTTGATTGTTATGAAATCATTATATTTTCTTTTCCGCCCCCTTCCATTTCAGCTTTTGCTTCAAGCATGGCGGTTCGCAAAAGCTCCAGGCCGGAAATAACCCGGCTTCTGTCGGTCGGGGCCAGTTTTTCCAGGATTCTTGACTGCATTTGCTTCTGAAAATCCTTGATCTCCCGGACCGTCCTGCGGCCCTCGGGGGTCAGGCGCAAAAGCCTGACCCTGCCGTCTGCAGGATCGGTCGCCCTTTCAATTAAACCTTTTTCATTCATACCATTAACAATTTTGGTCACCCGGCTTTTAGCCACTTCCAGCCTTTCGGCAATGCCTTTGACAGTAAGGTATCTCTCGTTGCCGAAAAGCATCAGGCAGCGTATTTCAGAATACGGAAGCCCGAACTCTCCGGCCTCGAAAAGCTGTCTGTCTTCGCAGCAGCGCCTGATATCCTCTATCAGTTCATTTAGACGGCTGACCTGATATCCGGAGACCTTGAGCTTTTGTTCATATGTTGTCCCATTTTTGTTCATAGTGTTAACTATATTAATCCCGGGAAAACCCCCTGTCAACAAAAAAATGGGTTGACTTACACAGGGTTCAACCCGAATGATTTATATTCAGGTATCGGAGGCTCTGAAATTCACAACGGAAATTAAAGGAAAATTTAAAAAACATTTTTCAGGGAGGAAAAGTTAATGAAAATTGTCAGGTTCAAAGACGGCCAGGGGAACATTCGTACAGGGGCGGACCCGGAAAACGGCCGGGCAAACGAAGTGGAACCGGGCAAAGACGGCGGGTATGTGCCCACCGGGCAGACACGGCAAATAGCGGAATACCTGCCCCCGGTTCAACCTCCGGCTGTTTTGTGCATAGGATTGAATTACAAAAAGCATGCCGAGGAAACAGGCCTTGAACTGCCGTCGTTTCCGGTGTTGTTTATGAAAAACCCAGCATCGGTCATAGGCCATGAACAGGACATAGTGCTTCCGGAATCCTGCCGCAAAAGGGAGCAGGCTGATTATGAGGCGGAACTGACAGTGGTTATAGGAAAAACCGCAAAAAATGTTTCCGCGGATGATGCACTTTCATACGTCAAGGGCTATACCATAGGAAACGATGTCTCTGCCCGCTGGTGGCAGAAAAATGCAGGCAGCGGCCAGTGGGTCAGGGCCAAAAGCTTTGATACTTTCTGCCCCCTGGGCCCGGTGATGGTAACCGCAGACGAAATACCGGACCCCGGCAACCTGGAACTTTCCTGCAGCCTGAATTCACAGATCATGCAGCAAAGCAACACCTCTGACATGATCTTCTCTGTGGCACAGATAATCGAGTACCTCTCAGAGGATACTACTCTGCTGCCGGATACCGTGATTTTAACCGGAACCCCCAGCGGGGTGGGGGTTGCCAGAAAACCCCGGGTATTTTTAAAACCCGGGGACAGAATAGAAATGAGCATTGAAAAGATAGGGACCCTGGCAAACACCGTGGTTTAAACACCTGGAAATCGAGGCCTAATCCTGCACGGCCCCTGAAAGCACCTCGGATGCGCTTTGCCGGAGCACCAAATCAGCCGTGGAATCAAGGGGGGTTGAATCCTGGTTTATAATTGCCAGTTCAGCCCCGGCTCTCTTGGCTATAACCGGCATTGAGGCGGCAGGCTGCACCAGCAGCGAACTGCCTATTGCAAGCATGAGGTCGCATGAACGGGCTTCTTCGGCGGCACGGTTCACGGTTTCTTCGGGAAGCGCCTCGCCGAACATTACGACATCGGGCTTTAACATGCCGCCGCAGGAACTGCAGGAAGGGGGCAGCTCGGTTTCCACCAGCTTCCTTGCCTCGTCTATGCCGTAGGCAGCCCCGCAATCAAGGCACACTATCCTGCGTGTGTTTCCGTGCAGTTCCAGCACGTTTCGCGACCCCGCCTCCTGGTGGAGGCCGTCTACATTCTGGGTGATTACCGCTTTTAAAACACCTTTTTCTTCAAGCCGGGCAAGCACCCCGTGCCCCTGGTTGGGCTTTGCCGCCTTTAAAACGGAATATCTTACATCCCTGAAAAAATTCCAGTAATAGGAAGGATCGCGCAAAAAGTAATCGATGTTTGCGTACTTGTCAGGATCATATTTATTCCAGACCCCGTCGGACCCCCTGTAGGTGGGAATCCCGCTTTCCGCCGAGATGCCCGCTCCTGTAAAGGCCACTATTTTCTCAGCCCTGTTTATCATTTCTCTCAGCTTTTCGACGTTCATGAGCAGCTCCTTCAAATGCACAAATTGAGATACAGGTACTTTAGCCCCGTATATTTTTCTATTCAAGTGTATTCAAAATAATACATGCCTGTGTCTGTTTTTTTTGTCTCCACCCCGGACCCTGTAAACAGTAACCATCTGTAATATAATGACAAAAATACCATGGAAATTATATTCTTCCTGTTTTTAATTCTATGGCATTCAAATTGCTCCTGTAAAGACAAAAACAATTTTAAGGAGATAAAAGCATGCCCGGCAAACAACCGGATAAATTCAAATACCTCATCAAAATCACTCTTTTCCTTGTTCTTGCATTTACTGTGCTTTCAGGTGCCGTCGCGCATTCATCAGAAGTGCTTCTGCAATGGGAAACCCCGGATGACGACCGGGTCGCGGGCTATTACGTGTTCTACGGCCCACACCCGTATGATTTTGAATCTGCTGAACCGGATATCACAATCAATGACCCTGATACCAACAGCTTTACATTAACAGACCTCACTGCCGGCATTGAATATGAAGTGGCCATGAAAAGCTTTGATTCCGACGGCAATGAAAGTGAATTTTCTGAAAAAATAGCCTTTACCGCGCCAGAAGACGACGGATCAGATGACGGATCAGATGACGGATCAGATGACTCTTCCGATGATGACGGATCTTCCGATACGGGCGGCGATGACGGCCAGGATACTGATACAGGTCTTGACGACTCTTATGACATTTTCCATGCAATGGGTTTTTTCCACAACAGCGAATTCGGCACTCAATATCTGAACTTCGGCTTTGACCAGGAAGACGGCCTGGAAATAGAATCCATAACCAGCTCCTCTGCCTCCGGGATCGGATCCGGAGAAACAACCGCCGGATTTTTTGCAGACGGCGCGATCACCATCGGAGAGGACTTAAAAGGAGCGATTTCGCCTGACGGAAACTTCTTTGCAATCGGCGGCATGACTGAAACCCAACCATCCACCGCTTTCGGCATCAGGCAGACCCAGGGTTTGTATGCCGATGATTTCATGGGGGAATACCGGGTTTTTATGGTAACTGTGACAAGTGAAACTCAAAATTCGGCTGAAATCAAAGAGGGGGTTCTTTATGCTGACGGTACCAACTTTCTTGAGCCGGCTGGCGCAGACCAGGACCTTCTTGATTTTTCCGCATTCTATTACATAGATGACAAAACCGGCCGTCTAAGCCTCGAGCCGGAAAACACCTACAGCTCAATGCATGGTGCCCTTTCCGCGAAAGGCCGGATCTTTGCGGCCGTGGACGCGGAAAATGACGACGGAACACTTCTTTTTATAATAGGAATACGCATTCCGGAAGAAGGGCTGGATACAGATCCCCCGGGAGCCTATTATGTAGACGAATTTAGATACGAAGACTCGCAAACCCCGAGCGGATACCTCCTGGAGCTGATTATTGAAAATGAGATAAACTATGAAGCCTATGAAATCGACAGCACTTCCGGAACCATGGGGGAACCTGTAAGCGGCGACATGGCAATCGATGAAACAGGCAGGATAGAGGCGCACAGTGAAAACAGCGACGAAACTATTTCCGGCACAATTGCTACGCAAGGCGGGGTAATCGTTCTTCAGAACGATGGCCGTCTGGGCATAGGCATAAAACAATCATCGGATTCGTCAGACACATCCGGCAGTGAGGACGGAAACGCCGGTGGTTCCGCTGCCTGTTTTATAGGCGCCCTGCTCCCCTGACAGCATTAAAACACCATAAACTCAACCTTTTTCATCGCTGTCAGTCAAGCATCTGCAGTGCCGCTTTTTTAGTCTCCCGGGACTCCTCGGTTTCAAAAGTCGCGGCAAGCTTCGTGTCTTTTGCAAGGGAGGCGTATAATTCTTCGAGTTCGGCCTTGGACAGCATGAATCGCTGGAGTTCCTCGCCTTCAAGGCTTCGGCCGGGTTTGGTTTCCATCTTGGATGGATTGACAGGGTTTCCTGCATACAGGACTTCGTAATGAAGGTGCGGGCCGGTTGACCGTCCTGTGGAGCCCACGTATCCCACAGTCTGTCCCTGCTCGACCCTGGCTCCGGATTTTATACCTTCGGCAAAACCGCTCAAATGGGCATAAACCGTCTTGTATTGATTTGGATGGCGTATCCTTATGTAATTGCCGTAACTTCCCTTTCTATCGGCGTATTCAATTACTCCGTCGCCTGCGGCCATTACCGGGGTTCCGGGGGGAGCCGCAAAGTCAAGACCTTCATGCTTTTTATTGTAGCCCAAAACCGGATGCTTGCGCATGCCGTATCCCGAACTCAGGCGTGCGCCTTCTACAGGGGTGACCATAAGCGCCTTGCGTACGCTTTCTCCCCTGGCATTGTAGAATCCGGTTCCGCCGTTGCCGGTTTCATGCCTGTATATTCGGAGGGAGCGACCATTTGTGTGCAGGGCTGCGAAAAGGACATTACCCGTTGCAACCAGATTTCCGTCCCCATCGACTTTTTCTTCGTAAAGAAGCTCTATGCGGTCTCCGGGCTGGATATCACGCTGAAAGTCCACGCCGTATGAGTATGCGCGAAGCACCTGCATCAGTGCTTCACTCGGCAGATCCGCCTGCCGGACGGCCCTGTAAAGACTGGAGTTTATTTCAGCTTCTACCCTGGCAGGCCTTGTCCTGAGATCGTATTTTATTTCCCGGGCTCTGTATCCCTTGTTCATGCTCCGCACAACCTGGTATTCCCGTTGAAAATCAGGCTTTAGCCGAAGGCGCTGGAAGACCGGGCCGGTAATTTCGTTGTCTATAAAACCGATCTTTAGCTCATGACCTCTTTTGAGTCGGGCAGGATCAAATACTTTATGCAAAGTCCGGGATATTCTGTAGGCTTCCGGCCCCGGGAGGCCTGCACGGAGCAGTATTTTGATAATAGTATCCCCGTTGTTCACGCTGTAAGTTCTCTCCTCCAGCAGGGAGCCGAAATCCTGCTCCCATGTGTTTCGCGCCGCAGGATTGGCAGGAATTTTCTTCGCGGACAGATCAATGTCGACATCAGGCAGGCTGCGGGACTGTTTCACCACCGTTTGCCGGCGGCCGGAGTTATCTGTAAGAGAAGCACTGCTTTCCTGAAGCATCGCATAAGCCCCACCCATTGCTATAAGCAGCACCAAAAGGCAAAGGCTTAGCGGTCTTATTCCCTTTTTACGTCTGCGGCGGCGCAGCGAATCTATGTAGGCCCTGTATTGGGCTCTTGTATAATACATACAAGCAAACTCCGGAGTTTTCGGGTTTTAAAAGACACCCGCTCTGAAACTACAAGTCGACTAT